>NZ_JBHJQI010000042.1:26224-59462 GCF_042262805.1 Streptomyces sp. NPDC056361 | reverse complement strand
CAACAGCCCGATTCCGCACACGGGAAGACATCGCCAGGTTCCTCAACTCCGACAAAATCAAGATCAAACCGACGTGTTGATTCCCGGCAAGCCCTAAGAACTCCTAACGGAATGACTCTTTGGGGTCGGCTGCCCGGCGTGGGGTGCTGTCGGACAGCATGGGGCGATGGACTTCGAACAGCCGCTGCCGCGCGAGGTGAAGGTCATCGATTCGGCCTCGTTGTTCAGGCTGGAGGAGCGGGCGGGTGACCTCGGCCTGAGCCAGCGGTTGGACCCGGCTTGGGCGCGAGCGAATGCGGCGCACGACGGCACCCACTACCTGTGGCCGGCCCTGTGGCACAGTCTGTCCCACCGCCCGGACGTTCCACGTCACGTGCGGTGGGAAGTGCTGATCACTCTGCGTACGGGAGACCGTGTGCTGAGCCTGCTGGATGTGATTCCCGACGACTTCACCCCGCTGCCGAAGGTGACCTCGCGCGAAGAGGGGATGCAGGTCAGGCGGCTCTTTGGCCGTGCTCCTTCGGTTCGGGAATGGCTACTGCGGGAGGGCGAGGGCGAGGGCCCGGGTCGGCTGTGACAGGCGTCGCCAGCAGATGAGTGCGCATCCCAGAGTGAGGAAGGCTTCATGGATGTCGTCGCGGATCTCCCAGCGGATCCGCAGGCGGCGGAACCAATGCAGGTGGGCGAAAGCACGCTCGGCAACCCAGCGTTGAGTGCCGAGACCGGAGCCGTGCTCGGTGCCGCGTCGCGCGATCAGTGGCTTCACTCCCAGCGCGCGCGGACGAGGCGGCGGTATCTATCGTGGTCGTACCCGCGGTCACCGAGCACGACATCAGGGCGCCGCCGCGGACGGCCGCGCTTGCCCCGCACGGGCGGCACCGCTTCCAAGAGCGGGATGGGATGGGTGACGTCGTTGCGGTTCCCACCGGTCAGCGTGGCGGCGAGTGGAATGCCGGTGGCGTCGGCGATCAGGTGATGTTTTCTGCCCGCCCTGCCCCGGTCAACGGGGCTTCGTCCCGTCTTGGGGCCCCTGTTAGCGCCCGGATGTGGGAGCCGTCGACCGCAGCCCGGGAGAAGTCCAGCACGTTCGCGCTACGGAGTTTGGCCAGGACAACCTCGTGGAGCCGTGGCCAGACGCCGGCCTCGGTCCACTCGGCCAGGCGGCGCCAGCACGTCATGCCCGAGCCGAACCGAGCTCCTGCGGCAGGTGCTCCCAGGCGATCCCGGTATGCAGCACGAACAGAATGTCCTGGAACACCAGCCGGTCCGGATGCCGCTTGCGCCCGGGATAGCGAGTGCGGCGCTCAACCTTCGGCAACAGCGGTTCGATCACCGCCCACAGCCCGTCCTCAACATTCCACGGCTTCGGCCGAGCCACCCCACACCCCCGGATCAACGCTCCCGGAGCGATCCAACCACCGCGAAGGTCATTCCTTATAAGTTCTTAGTCCCTTTTGCCTCGGCGTACGAGAGCGACGATCGCGCCGGGTGCCAGGACGATCGCCGCGACGAGCATCACGAGGAAGGTGGGGGACTCGCCCCGGTAGGAGTCGCTGACCTCCACCTGCGAGGCGAAGAGGCCGGCAACCAGAACGAGGAGGACGGAGACACCCAGAACGATCATGCCCCACGCCCTGCCAGCCGGGATGCTGCGCATCGGGATGAGCGAGATCGACAACCAGACCACCGCGACGACCAGCAGCACGGTCAGTGAACCAAACATCGGCACTCCCAAATCATCGTTAAGCCATCTCACATGGCTTCGAAGAACTTAGGACGGATGCAGCACGCGCAATGTGTCATGCGTGCAGGGAACCTTGTTGCCTGTGCATTGTTGAATTCAGCCTCTGCGCCTCGACCCCGTTGCGTGGCATGACTGGCCTCTGTCATTCTGGTGCCTGGCTGACTGCGCTGGGGGCGACTTGTGAGGGTAGGAGCCGAGGCGTTACACCGCAGGGCCGACAACAAATCTCGACTCGTGCCTGTCCGGTGAGCCCCACCCTGGACACCACCTCTGTTCCACCGCGAGACCGGGAAGAGGTGGTCCGGTACGCCGTGTGGGAGTCCGTCGTACGGATCGACATCGAACACCATCTGCCGCCCCATGACCTCGCGGTGCGCATCGGGCTGGATAACGTAGGGCCCATCGGGGTCTGCTCGGCGCGAGCGACTGCGCTCACCATTCAGCGGACTCCGCGGCTGGCGCGAGAGGACGTTGAGCCGGCCGTCTTCCTTGGCCTTCAGGTGACCGGGACCAGCGTGGTGGTGCAGAACGATCGCGAAGCCCTGTTGAAGCCGGGAGACTTCGCCCTCTACGACACGTCCGCCCCCTACACCCTCCTCTTCAACGAGGGGGTCGACCAGCACTTCCTCCGTTTCCCACGCGCGGCACTTGCGTTGCCTGAGAGGTCGCTCCGGGATGTCACCGCGGTAACCCTCGCCTCCGACAACCCTCTTGCTCGTCTGGCCTCTGCCTACTTTCGCCAACTGGCCGTCAGCGAGGAGCTGCACCGGGGCCGGCCGGCCGAAGCGGTCGTGGAGCCTAGCGTCGAACTCGTCCGGGCCGTCGTGGCGGCCCAGGTCGGAAAGGCGGACCTGGCCCGAGGACCACTGGCGGAAACACTCGGCCTGCGCATCACGCAATACATGCGGGCACACCTCGCAGATCCTGACCTGTCGGCGGCGCGGATCGCCGCCGCGCACGGCATTTCGGTCCGTCATCTCTACACCGTGCTGGCCCGGTCGGGTATCAGCCTCGGAGACTGGATCCGCACGCACCGGCTGGCGGAATGCAAGCGGGAGCTGGCCACCCCACAGGGTCGGCACAAGACCATTGCAGCGATAGGTCGAAGCTGGGGCTTTGCCGACGCGACCCACTTCAGCAAGGTGTTCAAACAGGCCTATGGCATCTCGCCCCGGGCCTGGCGCGACCACAACCGCCCCCACCCCTGCGCCTGAAGAAAAGCGTCGTTCCGCCCGTCGCCGCACGCATACGTCGTCATCTCCCGCCTCGCGCAAGCGGGCCAGCCACCCTGCTACCTACGACCTATCCGGCGGCGGCGAGGTCGTGCATGCGGGCGATGCCGAGCATGGCGTGGTGGACACCGTCGCCTTGAAGTGGCAGTCGCGGAGGATCTTCCAGGTCTTCATGCGGGCGAAGACGTGCTCGACCCGGGCGCGGACCTGCTTGTGGGACTTGTTGTGCTCTTCCTTCCAGTCCGGAAGGTCGCTCTGGCCTCGCTGTCGGCGTCGATGACGACCTGTTGGTTGGTGGAGTACTGGTAGTTCTTCGACCGCTCGGCGATGGTGTGGTCTCGGGTGGGGACCAGGGTGCCGTCCACGATGAGCGCGGTGTCTTTGGCGAACCGCTTGCGGGGCTGGAGTGTGAGCCGGGCCAGCGCCGCCTGACCTGCCACGGCAGCAGACGGCGTCACCACAGATGCAGGAAGCTCCGGACGTCGTCGAAGCCGTCGACGGCCCGGCCGTCCACGTCCGCCGGGTCGGTCTCGGCCCGCGCCGAAAGCGACTGCGCCAGCGCGAGGGCTTCATCACTGAGGCGCCCGAAGCGCCGGGCAGTGTGTCCCAGGCACAGGCCGGCCAGCCCGAGCAACGGACTGCCCGACACGGCCCGCGTCCCCACCTGGATGCACCAGTGCTCGATGAACTCCGCGTCGTCGTCGTTCAACGCGGTCCCGACCAGCACCTCCGCCGCCTTGCCTTCTGCCGAACGGTCACGCAGAGCACGCTCCAGCGTCTCGACCACCACCTCGTGAGGCAGCGCGGGAGGGTTCTCGAAGCTCAGATGAGAATGCACCCCGCGAGCCTACGCGGGGCGCATCCAACAGGCGTCTGCTACCGCCTCGCCCTACAAGACGTGGCGAACGTTGCCTGGTGCGGCACCAGCAGCAGTTCAACCGCGACCACGCCACGCTGAGTCCCCGGGCGAACGCGTCTTCGCGCAGTTGAAGTCCTGGCGACTGCTTCGACGAGCCAGATGCTCCACCCGCCGGATCGGCACCATTGTCCAGGCCGTTCACGCGCTGCTGACCTGCAGCTATTCAGGATGAAACGGCTCAGTCTGCAGTCTTTGCGTAGCTGGCAGGCCTCACCCACACCTTTCATGGTGTCGAGATAGGCATCGTGTGGTCCCCCCTGACATCGAATTCGTGGGTCGGCCGGATCAGCTCCAAAACCACGGCGGAGTTTTTCCCGCCGGTGGTGCACCCGGTCATGGCTGACTGCGGGATGCGGCCGCCCTGGCGGCCTGCTCGATCTTCGCGCGGTGGGTTGCACGGGCTTCCTCGTCGATCTGCTTCTCGTGTTCGGCGCGCAACCCGGTCCGGCCGTCGAGGTTCTCGCGCAGGATGTCGGCATGCCCGGCATGCCGGATGGACTCGCCGAGGACGTGGACGATGACGGCGAACAGGTTCGTGTCGGAGTAAGGCTCCGGCCACCACGGCACGTGGCCGGGGGCGTCGAGGGCAAGCTCGTTGATCGTCGCGTCCGAGTGTTCCCACGTGCGCCGGTAGAACCCGATGATCTGATCGCGGGTCTCGTCCTCGGTCGCCCACTGATCGCTGCCGTCGGAGTCCTGCCACCGGGGCAGCGGTTCCGGGGAAGGGCGGTCGAAAACCTCGCCGAAGTACCTGGCCTCGACGGTGGCCACGTGTTTGACAAGACCGAGGAGGTTGGTCCCGGTAGCCGTCAAAGGTCGGCGTGCGTCGTATTCGGACAAGCCGTCGAGCTTCCAGAGCAGCGCCTCGCGGTCCCGCCGCAGTCGCCCGTGCAGGTTGTCCTTCGCGAATTCATCGATCATGCGGCATGAACCTTCCAAGTGCTGCTCATGGTCTCAACATCCAGTACGTGGTCCGCAACGGCTGGCAGAGCCGAGGCTTAGGACTCCTTGTGAAATGAGTTACCGGGAGTGATTGTCTGTCAGAAAGGCGTGGGGGTGGGGGTGGGGGTGGGGTGCGTGACGGTTTGCGGCCGATTCGACCCGCGACGTTTACTGCGCAGGAGAACTACACGCATGCTGTTCGGTGCCGTTCTCTGATTCCGTTGAGTAGTTCGGGACGGGGACCAGGGAGGTGGGCGGGCGCCAGGTGAGAATCCAGCCGGCGGTAAGCGCCGCCGCGCCGCCTGCCAGGGCGATTGCGCGGCCTGTTCCGATGCCTGCGGCCACCGAGCCGAAGCAGGCCGGCCCGACGCCCTGCAGCGTCATGCTGCCGGAGCCGAGCAGGCCGAAGGCCTGGCCCTGGCCATCCTGCGGCAGGGCGTCCAGGAACGGCCGTTGCAGGCCGAGACCGTAGGCGAATCCGAAGCCGCAGAGCAGCAGCAGACAGGACGAGACGCCCACTCCGGGCTCGGCGGCGAAGCAGACCAGCGGCAGTCCCATCAGCGCAATCAACGGGACTACCAGTCGCTCCCGGGTGGGTGGTCGAAGCAGTCGACCCACCAGCAGGTCACCGACAAGCATGCCGACCGGTAGACAGCCCATCAGCACTGCGTACCAGCCGGACGCGAAGTGGCGTCCTCCCGCGTAGGCGACGATCAGACCTTCCGCGCCCGCTACGAACGAGGGCGGTAGCCACTGGGCCAGCATCAGTCGCCGCACCGTGCGTCCGCGCAGCAGCAGCAGGCCGGCACCATGCAGGCTTGCCCGGACGGCCCCGTCATTGCGCCGAGTGCTGCCGGGTGTGCCGCCGGACTCTCCCCGCTGCAGCCGGGGTAGCCGGATGCGGATGGCGAGCGCGCAGCCAAGATGGAGGGCGGCGCTGACCGCGAGCGCCCGGTGCGGGCCGACTACCGCGACAACCGCACCTCCCAGCGCCAGACCGCACAGTTGCGCGCCGGAGGCGGCTATGTTGTTCAGTGACCGGCCCAGTACATAGGCGTCGCCCTCCAACCACTGAGCGACCAGCCGACTCGACGCGCCGCTGAACACCGGTGTGGCGAGGGCGACCAGCGCCACGACACCGAGGCTTGCCGCGATCGGCATCCGCACCAGGGCGAGCAGCGCGGCGACGGCGCACTCCAAGGCGTAGCCGCCGGCGATGAGCGCGCGGGGCGGCAGTCGGTCGGCCAGTGAGCCCAGCAGCAGCGAGCCGAACAACTGCGGGAGAAAGCCGATGCCGAAGGCCAGTGCGCTCAACAGCGCGGAGCCGGTGGCCGCGAAGACCAGAACCGAGAACGTGGTGATCCGCAGTGAGCCCGCAGTGATCGCGACGGCGCGGGTCGAGAAGAGCAGTCGGAATCGCGGCTCGGCCAGCACCTCCCTGTAGGTGGCACGGTGATTGCCCTGCGCGGGTTCGGCGGTTGGGATCATGACGCCCAGCTTCGCCGTGCGCCCACGCCACTCACGAATGATTCGTCGCTGGACGAATCGGAACAGACGTACCGCAGTAGCATTGCGGGGTGCTCCGTTTCGAAGTCTCCGTCGAGGACCTGCTGCGCAGCCGCTTCGCGCTGTCGCCCGCAATGGACCTCTGCTTGCTGCTGCGCTCGCTCGCAGGCCAAAACCGGCCGCTGCCGCGATCCTGGGCCACCCGGCTCATGCCGGCCTTTGAACGGCTTCGCCGCGAGACCGAACTGAACGCCGCCCTAGCCCTGCAGACCCCGCAAGGCGGACCGAACTTCGTCGCCCCGCCCCCGCGCGGCCTCAACCAGACCTGGGCAGACGACCTGGCTCTGATCCGGGCCACACCGCTGGAAGCGGCCCGCCACGAATTCGCCGCCACTGCGACCGGCCCGTCCGCCCGTGATCCCCGCGTACGCGCGGTGCTGGACTCGCCGGACGCCGTCTCCAGGATCGCCGAGGCGATGGACCAGGCGTGGCACGAGCTGCTCGCCACGGACTGGCCGCAACTGCGCGCGATCTGTGAGCGCGATGTCGTGCACCGGGTGGGGGTGATCGGCGAACACGGCTGGGCCACGACCATCGAGAGCCTGCACCCGAGCATCACCTGGCAAGCCGGCGGCATCGAGATCGGCCACTTCCCCCAAGTCGGAACAGTCCGCCTCGCCGGCGACGGGCTACTGCTGATCCCTTCGGTCTTCGTCGGGAATGTCGCCGCCCACCTGGAAGACCCCTGGCCCAGGACCTTGGTCTATCCTGCCCGCGGCACCGCCGCCCTGTGGAGCGAACAGGAGACCGTCCCCCAACCGGACGCGCTGACCGCTCTGGTCGGCCGGGCCCGAGCCCGGCTGCTGTTGGCGTTGGACGACCCGGCCAGTACCAGCCACCTCGCCCGAAGCCTCGCCATGGCACCCGGCGCGGTAGGAGACCACCTCGCCATCCTGCGAGGCGCGGGGCTCCTCGTCCGTGCCCGGTCCGGGCGGTCGGTGCTCTACCGGCGCACCCCGCTCGGCGAGGCACTGGTCGCCGGAGCGGGCTGAGTCCGACGGCCACGCGCTCGGTCGTTCTCGCGGCGGCCTGAGTACGAAAGTCCATCTCGTCAGCGACAGCCGTCCACGACCCCTCGCCCTCCGCGTCACCGCAGGGCCGGCTCGCGATGCGCCTCGACAGCTCTGTCGATGCTCGACCTGATCGACGTGCTTGCCAGTCGACACGAGGCGAGGCCGGTTACCTGCCTGGCACCGCTCGGGGCCGCCCGAGAGAGGGGGCGAAACAGTCGTGGGCGTGCGATCTCCTTCTTCGCCCTCGCCACCTACGTAAGCATCGATGCGGCCCGCGCCCTGACCGGGACCGGCGAAGCCGCGACCTCCGTGCCTGGCATTGTGATCGCCGCTCTGTCACTCGCGATCATGCCGTTCCTGTCCGCCGCACAGCGCAAGGCTGGCCGCGAGCTCGGCTCCGCATCCGCAGCTGCTGACTCCAAGCAGACCCTGCTGTGCACCTACCTCTCCGTCGTGCTACTGGTCGGTCTCGTCCTCAACGCGACTTTCGGATGGTTCTGGGCCGACCCCATCGCCGCCATCGCTGTCAGGGAAGGCGTCAACGCCTGGCAGGGCAAGGGCTGCTGCGCACGCACCCGCCCCGCACTTCAGCACTACCGCGACCGACGAGTGCCCGAGCGGGTGCGGCACGGCTGGCGACACCTGCTGTTCCACGCCCAAGGCCGACGCGATCAGCTGATCGCCTTAAGCGGATAGGCGGCTACGTCCTGAACACATGGTGGGTGGCCGCGATCGTTGCTGCAGGCATGGCCGTCCGAGCCTCGCAGTGATTCCCTCGATTCAGTGATCGCGCCACATCTGTTGCACCCGGTACGGTCTGCTATACCGGCGTTGAGCTGAGCGAACACTCTTCGGGGCGCTCGCGCCACACTTCCAGTCCCAGAGAGCCCGCTGTGCCAGCAGCATCAGCAGGAGGTCGCCGCCATGCAGAAGCCCCAGCGTCTGGTCGGCTGATGTCCGAGCTGCCCCGGACCTGCCCCGGCTGAGGACCCTGGAGACGTGGCTGGCGGTCTCCTGTATCGGCTCAGGGGCCCGGATCGCCGAGGTCGAGACCTGCGAGGTGGCCCTGCGCCCGGTGAGGCAGCGCGCGCAAGGCCCCGGGTGGGTCTTGTCGTATCTCAGGGAAGGCGGCCGCCGCGTTCCGGACAGCATCCACATCGGCGACTGCCGCATGGCCGGCAAGACATGTGTCCGGCCCGGTCCCGGATCCGCGGTCGCCCAAGGGAAAGTTACACCGGGCCCTCGCGGGCCGGGCTCGTTGACCAGCCCGCGAGGGCCCGAGATCTGTGCGCATGTGGAAGAGCTGGGCAGACCAGCGGCTACCGCACGACGTCCACCAGTCGACCAGCCCGGGCCCCCACTAAACGATCACTTCGAAGTTACGCCGGTGGATCGGGGCTCAGTACACCGTTCCGTCGGCGTGCTGGCCGGGCGAGCTGGACAGCGAGCTGATGGTGTTGTGCTTGACCCAGCCACCGGTCGCCGAGCCGTCAGGGCTTCGGTTGATGGACACCCCGTCGGAGTTCGCCTGGCTTGAGGAGTAGGTCATGGACTGGACCGTCGCTCCGGCCGAATCCCGCAGGATCACCTGGTCACCGCTGTTGGACAGGTTGAGGCCGCCGGTGCTGGCTGCCACCGCCACGATGCCACCGGGGATCGCGGAGCCCGCGCCGAACACGGTGATCGCCTTGCCGGGCTGCAGCGTCGTACCGGCCGCGAACGTGTGCCGCACTGCCGACCCGTCCTGGATGGTCCAGCCGGCGATGCTGATTGCCGTGCCACCGGTGTTCACGATCTCGACGGCCTCGCCGGCGGTGCTGCTGCCCGGTTCGTTGGCCAGCACCTCGTTGATGATGACGTTGGCGGGTCCGCCGCCACCGCCGGCGGTGACGGTGACGTTCTGGGTCGTGGTGTGGGTGGCCCCGCCGTTGTCCGTCACGGTCAGCGAGACCGCGTAGGTTCCGGCCGATGCGTAGGTCACGGTCGGGTTCGTCGCCGTCGAGGTCTGGCCGTTGCCGAAGTCCCAGCTGCGGCTCGCGATGCTGCCGTCGGAGTCGGTGCTGCCGTCGGTGAAGGTGCAGTTGAGAGCGGTGCAGGAGTGCGTGTACGCCGCCGTGGGTTGCTGGTTCGCGCCGCCGCCGCCGATGACGAAGTCGTAGCGAGCCAGCACCGGGTAGTGGTCGCTGGTCGTCGTCGCGTAGTTCGGGACATAGGGCTGGGGCTGGAAGGCGGTTGCCGAGCCAGCGACGTACTTCGCCTGCACCTCGTTGGTGGTGAGCTGGTGGTCGATGAAGTCCGGGTAGCCCGCCGTCGACGGCACTCCCGCCAGTGACAGGGCTCGCGTCGGGAAGGTGTAGCGCGCCGCGTCGTTCACGAAGTTGGCGTAGGGCGAAGCCTTCCCGGGTGTGATGGAGGTGTCGACGTCGTCGTTCCAGTCACCGATGACGAAGACGTTCTGCGTGGGGTAGGTCGTGTCGAGGTAGGACTTGAGGGCCTGCGACGCGGGGTTGCGCAGGTTCCACGCATCCTGGGTGGACCCGGACTTCGCGTGCAGGACGATGAAGACGAGGTCACGGGTGACACCGTCGAACGTGCCGCGCAACGTGAACTCCACCGGCGGGCGGCCGGCGAAGTTGCTGTTCTGGTTGGTCAGGATGACCTTCGCGCTCACCAGGGTGGCCATGCTGGAGCGCCAGACGAGGGCGACCTTCTGCTCGGTGTTGCTGAAGTCCGAGTAGTACTGCGCGCCGTTCGTCACGATCGGGTCGTTGGCCACGACCCCGGTGTACCCGGGCATGCCGGCCACGAGTGTGTCGAACGCCGAGGTGCTGACGACCTCGGAGAGGCCCCACACGTCCATGTCGGCGCCCGCCATGACGTCGCGGACGTTCTGCTGCTGAAGCGCCTCGTCGGTCGGGCCGAAGTCCGGCGCACCGAACCACTCGACGTTCCAGTTGCCGACGTCGAGCTGTGTCGGCGATCCCTGCGACGGAACCGACGCGGCGGCATTCGCCGCGGGGGCGGTGGTGAGCGCTGCCAGCGTCACGACGGCGGCCAGGCAGGCGGCGGCGAGCGCGGCGGTGCGGCGAGGGCGTCTGACAGGTATGGGACGAGGTGACATGAGGGTGCCTTTCGCGAGCGGTTGCGGACGGATCGCGGAGCACCGCACCGGGGGTGTGTGAGGGACACGCCGTGGCGGCAGGGCAGTTCTAGGCGGGCCGGGTTGCACGCGGGGGACCGGAAGGTTTCCTCCGCATGTCACTTCTACGCGCGTTGCGCAGTGTGCACCGGGCGTCGGTGCGGCGCCATACCTCCGACAGAGCACATCTGTTGAGCGGCGCTCCCCGCAACCTCTCCCCAACGACCTCGGATACCAGCCGATCCCCGGAATACGCTGCCCGATGTAACGGCTGCTGCATTTCATCGCGCGTCGAACAATGAACCGACGTCAGGTGAGCGGTGGCTCGTGCTCGTCGTCAAGATCCCCGCAGAACCGTCCCGCCACCGGGTCGCCGTCTGGCGCGAACTGCGCCGCATCGGAGCCCTCTCGATCGGGCAGGGCGTGTGGGCCGTGCCCGACGTGCCCGTCTTCGCCGACGGGGTCGCCCGAGCCCTGGAGCTGACCGAGAAGGCCGGCGGGCAGGCCCTCACCCTCAACGCCGCGGGCCGCGGTCCGGGCGACGCCGCCCGCTTCCGGGAGCTCTTCAACGCCGCCCGGTCGGCGGACTGGGCCGAGTTCCTCGCCGACTGCGGGAAGTTCGAGGAGGAGATCGCCAAGGAGATCCGCAACGCCAAGTTCACCCTGGCCGAGCTGGAGGAAGAGGAACAGTCCCTGGAGCGGCTGCGCCGCTGGCACCGCGACCTGACCGCGCGCGACGTCTTCGGCGCCCCGGAGGCCGCCGAGGCCGCGGCCCGGCTCAAGACCTGCGCCGCAGTCTGCGAGGACTACGCCGAGCGCGTCTTCGCCGCCCTGCACGAGACCGCGGAGGACCCCCGATGACCGCCACCACGCCCACCGAAGTGCCACCCGCGCGCCGCATGTGGCCCCTGTACGCAGCCGGGTTCACCACCGCGTTCGGCGCACACGGAATCGCCGCCAACCTCGGCGGCTTCTCCGACGATGCCGTCACTTCCCTGCTTGTCCTGGGCGGGCTGCTCGCCCTGTACGACGGAGCCGAGGTCATCCTCAAGCCCGTCTTCGGCACCCTTGCCGACCGGATCGGCGCCAAGCCCGTCCTCGTCGGCGGCCTCGTCGCCTTCGCCGGCGCCTCCGCCCTCTACGCCATAGCAGACAGTCCCGGCTGGCTCTGGGCCGCCCGCCTCGGCCAGGGCGCCGCCGCCTCCGCCTTCTCTCCCTCCGCCTCCGCGCTCGTCGCCCGCCTCAACCCGGCGGCCAAGCGAGGCCGGGCCTTCGGCAGCTACGGCTTCTACAAGTCCATCGGCTACACCCTCGGTCCCCTCCTCGGCGGACTCCTGGTCTGGGCCGGCGGCCTGCGCCTCCTCTTCGTCGTGCTCGCCGCACTCGGCGCCGCCGTCGCCCTGTGGGCCGCCCTCTCCGTCCCGGCCGCACCTCCCCTGCCCAAGCAGCGGCAGACCGTCCTCGACCTCGCGCGACGCCTGGCGGACCCGCTCTTCCTCGGCCCCACCGCCGCCCTCGCCGCCGCCACCGCCGCCCTCTCCGTCGGCGTCGGCTTCCTGCCCGTCACCGGCGCCGCCGCCGGACTCGGCACCATCGCCACCGGCGCCGCAGTCTCCGTCCTCGCCGCCACCGCCGCCTTCGTCCAGCCCGCCGCGGGCCGCGCCCTCGACAACGGGCTCCTGACCACCGGCACCGGCCTCGCCGCCGGCCTGGCCCTCACCGCCGGCGGCCTCGCCTGCGCCATGCTGCCCGGACTCGCGGGCGTCCTGACCGCAGCCACTCTGATCGGCGCCGGCACCGGCCTCATCACCCCCCTCGGCTTCGCCACCCTCGCGACCAGCACTCCCGAGGAACACATGGGGCAGACCATGGGCGCCGCCGAACTCGGCCGGGAACTCGGCGACGCCGGCGGGCCCCTCCTGGTCGCCGCCGTCGCGACCACCGCCACGCTCACCTACGGCTACGCGGCCCTGGCCCTCCTCACCGCACTCGGCGCCACTCTCGCCTTCGCACGCCGCTCCTAAGGCCGTACGCCGACAGCGGATCATGTGATTACTGGGATCCAGGGGTGTCCGTTCCCTCTGGCCAGTGCCGGGGACCCTCCGGTCCAGCGACCACTGCCTGCGGACGCGGCAGCCGACTGCCGACCTCAAGAAGCGAGCAGGTCTGTCGCGGGTGCGGGTTGCACAACCTGTAGGTTGACCTGCTGAAAATCGGAACCTACCAAGGCAGAGGACCTCTGCCGCTTCCCCGCTCGGACGGAAGGCCTCGGCGGCACGGAAGCGGACGATTACATCGCTGGTTGCGTGGCCGGGCTCCGTGCACATTGATCAGGCGTCATCGACGGGCGGCCCGGAACTTGCGAAGGTTGCGCTGCCGCTGTAGGTCACACCACTGTCCCCGAGGCAGCACTGCCCAGGGTGTTCCCGTGTCCAGGGCCCGGGCGACCATCCGGGCGGCGAACTGGGGCTTGGTGGCGAAGGCCAGACCGTCGGGGGATGCCGGCGCCTCGGCATCGTTCCGGGTCCTCGGTCCATGAGCGCGGCACGTACAGGGCCCGGTCGATGGCTGCGTGTCCTCGAGCGGCGGAGTACACGAGGTAGACGGCGACCTGGGCGTTCTCGATGCGGCCGGCCGTTCCGGTGTCCTGGCGCTGGACGCCGACGGTCACGGTGCCCTTCTTCGGATCGCCCGTCTCGTCGACCACGAGCACAGCGTCGGTGTCGTGCAGATGCTCGACCACGTAGGCGCGTATGTCGTCACGGATCGCGCCCGCGTCCCACTTCGCGCGGTGCATTAGGGGCTGCGTGCCGTCCGGGGTGCCGTTGCCCGCATGCTCGGCAAGGGCCCAGCAGTTTTTCCGCGGCAGGTCCGACAGCAGCCCGGAGATCAGATGCCGTACCCGGCGACGGGGTTCAACTCGATTGAACCGGCCGGCGATGCGGCTCATCAGACCTTCGAATGCCTCCTGCTGGCGGGCAGGAACTACGCTGACGTCCGAATAACGGGCGTCGACCCCGCCGTGGTCCGGATGGCTCTCCGGCCCGACCTCGCCGGCCTCACGATGTTCGTTCCACCTGGCGAAGATCGCCCACTGCTTGCGTTCCAGCCCCACCACGGCCTTGCTCGCGGACCAGACCTGGTACTCATCGGCTTCGCCGGCGTGGTCGTAGTTGTGGTTCTGGAAGTAGTGAGGCTTCCCGTTGATGTCGGCAAGGCCGACGCGCGGTCCGCCGTACCACTCCAACTCGGTGTACACACGCTCGAAGCCGTCCGCGATCAACATGAGAGAGACATCGGGCGTCTTGTTTCCGCTTCGCGAGCGAAGGGTGCGCGATGGCGTCGGTGCTGGGAATGCTGGAGGAGCGGGAGACAGGGCCCGTGTGCGGGTGGGAGGGCTACGGGAGGAAGTCGCCCGGTTGGCTGAGGTGTCGGAGGCCGCCCGAGATCGAGCTGGACCGGCGGGTGATCGCGCGGGAAGAGCTGGTCGAGGTCCTGGCAGCCTCGGCTGTCGAGACCACTGCCGGGACCGAGGCCGAGGAGAAAGCGGTGCTGCCGCTCGCGCAGGTGCCGGGCTCGACGGTGCCGCCCTGGCGGGAAGGGCTGCCGGTGACGGTTCTGGCGTCGGGGGCGTTCAGTGCCGTCCGGCGGACCGTGGCCGTCCCAGACGCCGGCTCATCCGCGTGACCATCGACCACCGGAGCATCGCCTTGCTGGTGGCGGGCAGGGTCTCGTAGTCCCGGGCCAGACGGCGGGAGTTCATCAACCACGCGAACGTGCGCTCTGCCACCCACCGCCTCGGCAGCACCACGAACCCTGCCGTGTCGTCGGTGCGCTTGACGACCTCCAAGGTCAAGGCGAGTTGATCCCGGCACCAGCCGACGGGGGAGCGGTGTAGCCGCCGTCGGCCCACACGAGGGTGATGTCGCGGTGCAGACGGCGCAGCCGGATCAGCAGGCCCGCCGTGGCGTCCCGGTCGCCGATGTTCGCAGCCGGTCGTGGAGCTCGGCGATCAGCCCGTG
Source organism: Streptomyces sp. NPDC056361 (assembly GCF_042262805.1). NCBI lineage: Bacteria > Bacillati > Actinomycetota > Actinomycetes > Kitasatosporales > Streptomycetaceae > Streptomyces > Streptomyces sp. NPDC056361. The sequence goes on along the minus strand of NZ_JBHJQI010000042.1, from coordinate 44,885 downwards.
CTCGCGCCAGCGGCGGAAGAGGGCGTAGACCCGGGCCCATGCGGGGAAGTCCGCGGGCGTCGCCGCCACGAGATCCCGCCCGCGGCCAGGTAGCGGATCGCGTCCGACAGCTGCCGGTGGCAGTAGCCCTCGGGCCGTCCACCCCGCCCCTGGGACCAGGCCGGCACCAGCAGCAACGGCCGACCGCCCACTCCGCGTCCGTCATGTCCGACGGATACCGGCGTACCCGGTCCGGATGGTCGGCCGCGTTGCCGTACACGTGCGCGAGGTAATCGCATGACGCGGCGGGTGAGTTGAGGTCAACATGCTCGGGCACGTACAACAACGACAACAGAGCCTCCGGGAACCACCCGGAATGGGATCGCACCCTCGAGCTACCTGGAGGCCCTGCTTTCACGCGCGGAAACCGCCGCAGTCACCCGATCGAGACGGCCGTTCGGGCACCAAGTCCCCAGAGCATTACGACAAAAGCTACTTACGCATTGGAGTGCTCCGGCAGGGCGAGCCAGTCCGACCAGGAGGTCTCACGGCCGAGGAAGCGCGGCTGCTCGAACGGCCAGTCGGCGGCGATCCACTGCGGCACCAGCTCGTCGAAGGCCTGCTCGACCTCGCTGCCCACCAGCTCGTCCACCACCCACCAGGAGATCTCGCCGTCCGCGCCGACCCTCTCCGGTGGGTCGATGTAGACGCAGCCGAGCAGAGCTGTCTCCGCCGCGTCGAACAGCGCGTAGTTGAAGGACTGGTGTGCGGCGATCTCCTTCTCGTGCCGCAACAGGTCGGCCTGGTCGGCCTCGTAGGTCATGGTGGCCGCAGGCCAGCCCCAGGCCGGGCCGAAGATGGTCCACAGCCGCTCGCGCGAACCCATCACAGCCGGATAGTCGAGCGGGGCGTCCGCCTCCCGGATCGGCCGCAGGTGATGACCACCGCCCGGCAGCGGTACCAGGACGGGATGGACGAAGTTATCGGGGAGCCAGCTCATAGTGCCTGACCGTAGCAGCGCACGGCCCTCCGTTCCTTTGGATTTTGCCCGTATACCGCCAGGACCTGCTCTCATGCCGGGCAGTGCCCGCGATCACTCGATCGAGACTCCCGTTCGATCGACGGACTCCATGACCGGTATGGCAACGGCTTCTGAGGTCAGCTCCAGCGCATCAGCTCTTCCCGCGCAGGTGGGTCCTTGCCGCACCATCAGCGGGCTGAGGACAATGGCGGGATGGTGGCCTTAGCCGCCTCGTCGAGCGCAGCCCACCCCTGCTCGGTCTGCCGCCACCAGCGGTTCATGGAGTGAACAGGGCTGCCGTCGAAGGGGCCCATCGAGACAGCCTTGACGTCGGCGAGGAGCTGCTCCATGACCGGGGCCGGCATGGGTGCGGTCAGCACTCGCTGGTCACCCGGGCCATGAACAAGCCCGCCGTGGAAGTAACCGGTTGCAGGGACGACTCTCGGCAGTGAGAATCGGCGGTTGTCCAGGTCCTGGGCACGCGGTCGACCATGCCCAGCGCGGTGTGTCATTCAAGGAGTTCCAGCATGGCAGCCGCGGGCATGGCAGAGGGGAAGTCCTGGTACGCGGTTCGCTGCGTGTTCCGATGGGATGCCTCGGAGGGCGCACCTTACGAGGAGCGCCTGACGCTGTGGCAGGCCGTCTCGATGGACCAGGCCATCGCCAGGGCAGAGGGCGAGGCACGGACCTATGCAAGGGAAAACGACCATCGCTACCTGGAGCTTGCTCAGTGCTACCGCTTGGACACCGCAGGACGGCCGGGCGACGGAGATGAGGTCTTCTCTCTCCTGCGCGACAGTTCCTTGGGCGAGGAAGCGTATCTCGACCGCTATTTCGACACCGGCCACGAGCACCAGGGCACCGCAACCGAGGCGTGACGGCCGCACCGAGCGTTCGGGCTGTGCAGCAGCATGAGCTCGGCCCCCAAGCGGATGCCCCCGCGGAATCGCTGCCCGGCCTCCACCCCATCTTGAAGCCGCGCCTTCACCCCGGTGCGACCTTCTGGATGCCCTCTGACCGGCCGGTGATCGACGGTCTGGCGCAGCTCGCCGCCTTCATCGCCGCCCGCGGGGTGAGGGGGAGTGGGAGTGGGAGTTGCAGGGGGATGCGACTGCCTTTCATCGCCGCCCGCGACGCCTCCTCAAAGGGAGTCTTATGTCATCGAGCCTCGTTGCTTATCTAGCTTATGGAAGGATGTGTGGTCCGTGAGCGGGATGACGCTCGGGGTCGGAAGGAGCGGGGCGATGAAGATGATCGGGCTGATCGGTGGGATGAGTTGGGAGTCGACGGCGGAGTACTACCGGTTGGTGAACGAGTTGACGCGTGACCGGCTTGGCGGACTCCATTCGGCTCGATGCGTGCTTTATTCGGTGGATTTTGCGGAAATCGAGCAGTTGCAGGTCCAGGGGCTCTGGGCGGAGGCCGGCGAGGTCCTTGCCGCGGCCGCTCGGTCTCTGGAGGCAGCCGGCGCTGACCTCGTGCTCATCTGCACGAACACCATGCACAAGGTCGCCGATGTTGTCGGGGCGGCCGTGTCCATCCCGCTGCTGCATCTGGCGGACGCCACCGCGGAAGCCGTACGGGCAGCGGGCCTGCGCCGGGTCGGACTACTGGGTACGGCGTTCACCATGGAGCAGGACTTCTACCGAGGCCGTCTCGAAGCGGGCGGTCTGGACATCTGCGTTCCGGATTCCGACGGGCGAGCGCTCGTGCACCGGGTGATCTACGAGGAACTCTGCCTCGGAATCGTGAGGGAGGAATCGCGGACCGCCTATCGGGAGGTCATCAGGGACCTCGTTGCCGCCGGAGCGGAAGGGATCATCCTGGGCTGCACGGAAATCGAGCTTCTCATCGGTCCGGAGGACAGTCCCGTTCCGGTCTTCCCCACCGCGCGACTTCACGCCGAGGCAGCCGTAAACGCAGCGCTGCAGGGCGTCTGGAACGGTGACCCCGCAGCGCCTTCATCCCGCTGACTCCCGCCCGGCCATGGCCGCGTCCGGGACCCTCGCTCCTGGCACGGACTGCCGTGGTCACCGTGCCAGGCTGTCCGGCGGCAGCGTCGGCTTGGCGGCCGACGCGCTGAGGTGGGAACCGAGTGCGCGCACGTGCGCCGTCTCGGCATCATCACCGCGGTCTTGCCGGCCCGGCCTCAGGGGTCGTGGGCAAATCGCCGCCCGTCAGGTCTGGCCCTCCGCTCCCGTCTCCCCGGCGGCAGGAGCGGCGGAATTCGTGGTTGCGGCATTGTCCGCAGCTGCGCCAGCGGTAGTGGCTGCGCCGCCTCTGATGATCATCGAAGTCACTTCCTGAAGGGCTTCGACGGTGGACAGCATCAACTCGTACAGTTCTACATAGGTGTCCTTCGTCTCGGGAAGCCACTTGTTGAAGCCCTTCAGATGCTTTCCCTTCTCGATTCCCTTCAGGGCGGCCTTCACTCGCCTTTCCGCGTCACTGTCGTAGACTTTTCCCTTGAGGTTTTCCCACCCGCCCCGTGCGCCGGTGACGTCAGCGGGAAGAGTCAGGGGTTGGACAACCCCGCCGGCAGTGGTCCCGCAGAGAGCTGGCAGATTCGCCAGGGTGTTGCTGAAGGTCCCGAATGTCTGAGAGTTGGCATCACCGCCAGCTTGACTGACGATGCCCTCGGCAGCAAAGAACAACGTCCTTGGGTAGTCGTGCGGGTGGCGCTCCTCTTTCGCCTCAGCCGCCTTGTTCAGCATCAGATCACGATTTGTTGTAAAGCGGTCTCGAATCACCCTGAAGGCCGCCCAGTTTGCTTGCAGGCCCGCTCTGGTGGGTTCGTCGATTGCGTTGAAAACGGCTGCTAGTCGCGCATTCGCGTTTGCTCCCAGCAGATTCGCGGCCTCGGCCAATTTGTTGAAGAGGTGGTCTCCCTGCTTTGGGGGTGGTGCGGCGTTCTGCTTTCCCCGGGGATCGAGTGGCATTCGCTGCACGGCGGCCGTGCGGGAACTGTTCCGGGCAGGAGAATGAGGGCCACGTGCCCCGGGTTCCGCAGCCGTCGAGTCCGGGGTCGCCCTCATCACGAGCGTGGCGTTGGCTTCCGCTTCGCGCTCGAAGCGGTCGGACGGGTCGCTGACACGCAGGCCGTCCCCGTGGTCGGCTCCGGCCACCGGCCCCTGGCGCTGCTGGATGACGTGGGTGAGCTCGTGAGCCAGCGTGTGGTCGTCACCACCGTCGGCACCGATGACGACATGACTGCCCGAGGTGTACGCCCGGGCGCCGACCTCGGCGGCGGATTCGCGGGCCGCGCTGTCATCGTGGATGCGGACGTCGGTGAAATCCGCGCCGAGGCGGGATTCCATGTCGGTGCGGGTGGTGTCGTCCAGGGGGCGGCCGGGGGCGCGCAGTACATCGTGAACGGTGGACCGCTGCACCGGGGCCGCGTCCGCCGTTCCGGCGTCCCGGGTGGCCTGGTGACTGCAGCCAGGCCCGTGCTGATGTTGCTCGGATCCCTCGGACCGGGAGGGCTGGACCCAGGTGTGCCCGGCCTGGCGAAGCATCTGGACCATCGCCGTGTTCCCAGCGGTCCCTTGGATGTTCAGTGCACCGGACCGCGGCGCGGGTGCCCGGACCGGGACCTGAGAGGAGCGTTCAGAGCCGGAGGTCCGGCCGTTCTCATGAGCCATGCGTGGTGCCACCCTTCCTGTCGACGTGGTGGGAGACCATCCCAACAACACAGCCCCGACCGAAGTACGGAAAGGAAGTGAGGGGTAAAGCGCCGGGCACACTTCACTGCCCGCAGAGCCCTGGACGGGCTGAGAGGAAGCAGGCAACCAAGGGCTGCACCGTAAACGATCTTCGGCCGCCCGGTGGGAGGGCTATCCCATGACCGCCCGGGCCGCGTCATGAACGGTCAGGGGGGAACTGGACGCGGATGAGCCGCTCTGCGACCCACACCTGACCTGACCTGACCTGACCTGACCTGACCTGACCTGACCTGACCTGACCTGGTCGCTATGGTGCCATGCGCTGTGGCTGGTGTGATCACGGCGGAAAGGGAGCCGTCCTGGACAGCCCCGTTCACCGTGCAGAGCCCCGTCCGTTCGGCAAGCTGGAGACTGCGCTGCGGCGCGAGCGTGCGGACACCGAGGCCGCGAGGAGGGGCCTCGACGCCCGTCTGCCGCTGCGCTCCTTCGAGATGAACCGGAGAAGACGCCCGACCCCTTCAGGACCGCGAGGCACGGGAGTCGCCAAGACTCAGGCGCAGGACCAGTCCCGGCCGATCGTCACCTCGTGCGCGATGCGGTGCCACTCGGCCTCCCCGCCCGGCAAGGGCCACGCCCAAGTCGGCTGTCCCGCGGTGTTCAGGTCATGGAGGAGACGGGCCAGCTGCGGACCGGCGGTCGCGGTGCCGTCCGGGACGGTGGGGCCGTGGACGGTGCGGAGTTCGGTGAAGCGTGCCAGTTCGTGCTCGTAGAGGCTTACGGCCTCACGGGTGCGCGCGTCCAGGTCATCGCGCGGAGCCGTGCGGTGCAGGTGCAGAAGCGGTGGGTCGATGGACTCGGCGATCGCCGCGGCGAGCCGGGCGTGGCCGTCCAGGATCAGATGGCAGTGCAGGCCGCTGACCCACCACATGAGGACCGGCGGGAGCGTCCCGTCGCGAGCTTGCTTGCGGTACGCCTTGACCCGGCTGTCGTCGGCGTCGGGCAGCGGCCGCAGCGGCACGATCTCCCAGGAAGAGGAATGGACGAACCAGTCGATGTATCCGTCCGGATGGCCCTCGACGAGCATCTCGCTCCAGTACGCGGCGTACGAAGTGTCGGGGTGACGCCGGCGCCGGAACGGACTCTCGCAGGAGAGCAGCCATCGGCCGTCGTGCAGGGGGCTGTCCGGTGCGTCGGCGAAGTACTGAGCGAAGCGGTGAGCCCACCGTTCCGGGCTGCCGGCTAGGGCGCGGCCGACATCGGCGCGCAGCGGCGGGACAAAGGAGCGGTACGCGTCGGTGCGCCAGAAGTCGACGCCCTGGAGGTGCTCATCGACGAGGGCGAGCAGCGCAGGCCGCGACAGCTGGGAGACCAGCAGTCGGGGCCCGGCGCTGAGCACGCACAGTCCGGGCCGGGGGCGGTTCCGCACGTCCAGGGACAGGCCCGCCCACGTGCCGTCGTCCCGCCTCACCTCGCTGCGGTGCATACCGAGAGAATAGACGGCTGGTGCGGGGGACATCGATGGCAGCCCTGGCTGCCGGATGGGCTTTGACCTGCGGCGCGGCGAGTCGGTGGAGAGGCTCGCAGCGGTGGGGAACGCGAAGGGTGGGACCCCGTCCGGGACGGGGCCCCACCCTTATCCGTGGCGTGTGGTGCCGGTCGTCAGAGGATGACGTCGAAGGACTGCCAGCCGGTGCCGATCAGGGTGCGGCCACTGGGGAGGTAGTCGTACAGCTCTCCGTTGTTGGTCACACCGACGGACTCCGCTGCGCCGTCGCTGTCGAGGTCGGTGGCGAAGGGGTTCCAGTAGCCGTTCCACCAGCCGTTGCCGTTGAAGTACCGGGCACCGAAGCTGATGCTGCCGTTGTTGGTGCTGGTGTTGGGGTAGACGTACAGGTCGCCCTGGTCGGTGCGGCCCATGATGTCGACCTTGTAGTCGCCGTTCATGTCGGCGAAGCGGATCGTGGTCCACGATGCCGGCCACCAGCCGTTGCCGATGAAGATCCGGCTGCCGAAGGTGCTGGTGCCCGTTCCGCCGGTGCCGGGGTAGACCCAGAGTTCGCCGCCGCTGTCGCGGCCGATGGCGTCGGTGCGGCCGTCTCCGTTGATGTCACCGAAGCCGAGGGTGTCGTACATGTTCCAGCCGACGCCGATGAGGGAGGGGGAGCCGAAGGGGTAGGTGCCCTTTCCGTCGGTTCCCGGGTAGAGGTGGAGTTCGCCGTTGCGGTCGCGTCCGACGATGTCGGTGTATCCGTCGTTGTTGAGGTCGGTGTTGTAGGCGTTCGTCCACCAGTCGCGCCACCAGCCGTTGCCGACGAAGTAGCGGCTGCCCAGGGTGCTGGTGCCCGTTCCGCCGGTGCCCGGGTAGACCCACATGTCGCCGTTGGCGTCGCGGGCGAGGACGTCGGTGTAGCCGTCGTCGTTGTAGTCGGGTCGGCTCTGGCCGCCGCTGGTCCAGTGGCTCCTGCCGACGGCGTCGTAGAGGACCAGGACTCCGCGGGCGAGCACGACGGCGTAGGAGTTGGGCTTGTTGCCGGTCTTGCTGCTCCACAGGGTGGTGGATCCGTTGGCGGTGTAGACGACGAGGGCTCCGTCGGCCTGCATGCGGGCGAAGGCGCCCGGGTTTCCTGCGGTGTTGGTGGCCCAGACCGGCTTGTTGTCCTTGGTGGACAGCACCAGGTTGCCGTCGGTCTGCATGACGAGCTTGGCGCCGGTGGTGGTGAACTGTTCGCCGGAGGCCAGAGTGGTGCCGGACGCGATCCGTGCGCCGACCACCGCGTCGATGTCGAATCCGCCGGAGAACGAGCCGACGGCGCCGCTGATGATCTGGCCGTACCAGCCGAAGACGGTGTTGTCGGCCTTTCGGGCCCACAGGTCGGTGACGCCGTCACCGGAGAGGTCGCCGACCGAGCCGACCTCGGGGTAGAGCTTCTGGGTCACGCCCGTGCCCACCTTGGTGCGGGTCGCGGAGCCCCAGGTCGCCAGGTCGACGGCGACCTTCTTGTCGGTGCTCGGCTTGCCGTAGGTGCGCAGGATGTCGCCGTTGGCGTTGTCCCGGAGCCAGAGGTCGGGGACGTTGTCGCCGTTGAGGTCGCCGGGGGTGATGACGCTGTACTTGTCCCAGTCCTCCCCGCCGACGAGCACGGGCGCGCCGTGCATGTCCAGGAGGAGGTTGCGCTCGCCGAAGTAGGCCCACAGGCGCTTGCCCTGCTTGACCAGCAGGTCGGCTCGTCCGTCGCTGTTCAGGTCACCGGGGTTGATGATCTGGGAGGCGCCCTGCCAGTGGTCGTCGCCCTCCTCGGTGCAGCCCATCTCCTCGTCGCGGACGGGGCAGCTCACGTTGATCTGCTGGGTGCTGTTCGCCTGCACGCGGCCGAGGCCGTTGTTGGAGTGGACCCAGAGCTTGTCGAGGTTGTCGTTCGCGTCGTGTCGCAGGGTGATCAGGTCGTTGTAGCCGTCCTGTCCCCAGTCGAGCGAGCTGGTCGTCAGGGCCGAGCCCAGGCCGCTGATGCCGCCGTTGGTGGTGGTGGAGAACTTCGCGTTGCCCTGGCCGGCGTAGGTCAGCAGGGTGCCGTAGCTGTCCTTGCTCCAGATGTCGCGGTGGGTGTCGCCGTTGAGGTCGCCGGGCTGGTCTCGCGCGGTGGACCGGCCGGCGTAGAACAGGTAGGCAGCGGTGTCGGAGCGGTTGCCCGCGGGGTCCTGGCTGAACGCGTAGACGAAGTGCGGGCCGACGCCGGGCGGGGTGAGCTGGACGGTGGTCGAGCCGCCGGCGGGAACGGTGACGCTCTTCACGTCGGGGTTCCAGTCGGTGTAGTAGCCGTACCAGGTGACGTCGTCGACGCCGTTGGCGGAGAGGGTGAAGGAGCCGGGGGTGCGGGCTTTGCCGGTGCCGGCGGGCCAGCCGTTCTCACCATTGGGGAAGGTGGTCGACGTGATCTTCGGCTTCTCGGTCGGTCGGGTGCGGTCCAGGGTGAACTTGCACGTCTGGCTCCAGGCCGAGTACTCGCTCTGGTCGTACGCGCGCACCTTCCAGGTGTAGCTGCCGGTGGGGAGCTTGGCGTCGGGGACGACCAGGGTGGAGACGCGGTCCTTGAGTCCCGGGATCCACTCGTCGGCGACCATGGTTCCGTCGCTGCGGAAGACCTGGAACTGGGCGGAGAGGTTGCCGGCGTTGGGGTCGGTCACGTACGCGTAGAGGCTGACGGTCGTGTTGCCGATGAGGCCGCCGTTGGCGCAGTCCGTCTTGGGGTTGGTGCCGAGGCCGGTCGGTGTGGCGGGCGGGTTGTTGTAGACCGTTTCCAGGGTCGCGGTCTTCGGGTCGAACTTCTTCCAGCCGAAGGTGTCGGACTCGTTCTCGGCGTACATGCCGAGGGTGATGCTGGTGTCGCCGGCGGCGGCGATGCGCTGCATCTTCCAGGTCAGGTCGAACTCGAGGTTGCCTGCCGGGCAGCTGCTGGACCAGCCCTTGGAGTCGTTGACGTTGTAGAGCCAGTCGATCTTGGCGGGCTGGTTGTTCCAGGTGGTCTGCTCGCCGATGCCCTTGGTGTGCCACAGCTGTACGGGCCGGTCCTGGCAGGACCAGGACCAGACGTTCTTGATGCGGAAGGTGGAGCTGATCACCTTGGTGCCGCGGACGTTGGCCGTGTCCATCTGGAAGAAGGACCGTGACAGGCCGTTCGTCTCGTTCTCGTATCCGACGCGCGCCACCTCATTGGAGTTGAGGTAGTTCTTGGTCGGGTACTTCTTCGACACCCGGGTCCAGTTGTTGCGCCCGCCCCAGGCCCACGAGGGGTCGATGTAGACGGGGTAAGTGGTGTCCGCCGCCTTCAGGAGCTGCTGGTCCGGGGTGATCTGCAAGGTGCTGCCGCTCACGGAGGTCGCCATGACGGCTTCCTTGGAGCCGGACGGCTGCTCGAAGGAGCTGTCGGGCTCGGGGACCTCGGTCTCCGTCGCCGTCAGGGACCGTGCCGCGGCCGACTGCTTGAGGCTCTGCGGGGCGGCCGTGCCGCTGCCCGTGGTGGTGGAGTCCCACATGATGGGGGACGGGCTGGTGAAGACCGTCTGCCCGGCGGGGTTGGTCGCGGTCACCGTGCCGGTCGCGGGGTCGGTGGCGACCGTGACTCCGACCGTCGACATCGTGTACTTCAGCTGGGCGAGCGCCGGGTTCGCGGCCGCCTGCGGGGTCTTGACCACGACGAGCTGGGAGAAGCCCTCGACCTCGGCCTTGAGCTGGAGGTCGACGCCGGGCAGCACTTCGGCGTAGGTGGCCACATTGCCGTTGAGGGTGGGCTTCGGCAGCGCTGACGGCCAGGACAGCGACAGCGTGCGGCCGTCCTTCACACCGGTGAGGAGTGGCCCGGTGCCGCCACCCGAGAAGGTGACGACGACGGTGGTGGCCTTGGGCTTCACCGATCCGTCGGCGGCGAACTCGAGCGTCGGGTCCGTGGCGACCCATGCGCCGCCCCGCAGCACACGTACCGGCGCGCCGTACTTCTTCTCGGAGAACGTGCCGTCCGGGTTCACCCAGGTGTCGGACAACTCGGTCCGGGCGGAAGTCAGTTCGACCGGCTTCCCGGTGCTCTTCGCCTCCTGGAGGGCCTTGTCCTCGGGGCTGACACTGCCGTCGTCCTCGGGCGTCATGACGGTCGCCTGCGCCCGCTCGGCGGCCGACGCCGGCGGTATGCACAGGGCGATCGAGCCCACTAGTGCTACCGCTGTGGCCCGGTGGAGAGTCCGTCTCCAGCGACTCCTGCTACGCGTACTCGACAAAGGAGTTCTCTTCTCTGAGTGCGGTGGTGCTCGGGCAGTGCCGTCCGCCGAACGTGGCCCTTCCTCCAGGGAGTCCAGGCGGCGGCGGGGCGGCGAGCCGGCGTGTCGGTGGGGTGGCGCAACGCGTGCGAAGGCAGCCTGGAGGGTGTTCTGCCCCCCGGCTGCGCCTCCCGCGCCAGCGCAGACTAGTCGATCGTCGAGTGGGCGGGACCGTAATTCCAGCAGTCACTCCGAGAGAAATGCGGATTCGAGGAGAAGCCTCAAATCCACCTCAAATTAAGCGGCTTCAGGCAGTTGTCGGCGGGGCTCGTCGGTGCGACCGGCGGGTGTCCGTGTTCGTTTGGCAGGGCGGCGCATGCGGGCTCAAGTTCCGCTCAAACGGATTGCCGGAAGGGTGCGCCGATGGGACTCTCGCGCGCGACTCCCGGCCGTTCATCGTCAGGGGTGGGCCTTTTGTCCGAGTGGCTTCTCCGTCGTGCAGGGGCCAGGCGGTGGAGCGTGCCGAAGGGGCCGAATTTGATTGCGTTCGCAAGCTCCCTGCCCTCGAGGGGGTCCATTCCCGCCCGGAATGAATTCTTCCGCTGTTGCCTTTCGTGACCTCGCACACGGACGCGGAGGGCCCCACCGGCTCGGGGGGCCGTGCGCCCGGGCGCGCCACGGGGTCCGACCGGCCCGACGAACCGGTTGCGGGCCGGGGCCATCCACCTCATGCCCGGGCGTTGCCAAGAGTCCGTGGGCCGGAGCGGCCGGCGGGGTACTCGCCGGGCTGCTGGGGTGGGCCATGGCGAGTGCCGGCGCATGCACACCCCGCGTTCACCTGCGACAAAGCGGCCACCTTTGAGGTTTCCGTGATCAACTCGGGCTTTTCCCATGGGAGTGCGGCGGCTCGCCTCCGCCTCCGCCTCCGCCTCCAGCCGTGAGGCGAGGCGGAGGCATCCCGCGGCCGCTCGTGCATGAAGGGGGCGATGTGGCGCCGTGCCCCGCACTCGCCCTGCTTCAGGCATGGGTAAGTCGGCCCCCGGAGGCTTCGGCGTCCTCCGGCGAGCCGAAAGGGGCGCGGTCGGCGCCACCGGCGCGGGAGTACAAATCGCCCGATCGTCAATCGATCGGGCGGGATTTCGCGGTTTTCCGCGTGGATCTCAGATCTTGCTCAAGTGATCGGTTTCTTGAGTGGGTGCACTGCTAGCGTTCGGCGACATTTTCCGCTTTACGCGAGAGGCAAGCGTGAGAGTTCCACGAATACGCGGCTCCGCGGCCGTTATGGCCGCCGCGATCGCTATGGGTCTTTTGCCCACATGGGGGGCCGTGACAGCTAATGCGGATGAAAGAACTCCGCTTCCTGGATTGCATCAGCCGAAACCGGTCCCGGTCAAGAACGCCCGCATCGGCGGAGTCAAGAGACCCGACGCCGCGGCGGCCCACCCCTGGAAGGGCGGCCCCAAGGTCCTCTGGCCCGGCGCCGCGACGGCCGAGGTGGAACTGGCTCCCGTGAGCGGCAAGAAGTCCGCCTCACGGCGAGGAGCCGCATCCGTACCCGTACGGGCCGCGAACCTGCCCGTGGCCGTCGCTCTGACCGATCAGGGGCAGCCGGCCGCCGCCCCCGGGGCGAAGGACGGCAAGGCCACGCCGCAGTCCGGCACCAAGACCCAGGCCACCGTCAAGGTCAAGGTCAAGGTCTCCGAACGGGCCGCCGCACGCAAGGCCGGAGTCGACGGCCTGCTGTTGTCCGTGGGCCGCTCCGACGGCGCGGCGAAGGCCGTACAGACCCGCGTGGAAGTGAACTACTCCTCCTTCCGCGGCGCGTACGGAGGCGACTGGGCGGCACGGCTGCGGCTGGTGCGGCTGCCGGCCTGTGCGCTGACCACACCCGACAAGGCCGAGTGCCGCATCAAGACGCCGCTGGCGACCACCAACAACACTCGAACCGGGACGCTGAGCGCACCGGTCGGTGTCGGCGCGACGACCGTCCTGGCCGCCGCCGCAGAGGAGGCCGGCGCCAGCGGTGACTACAAGGCGACGTCCCTGCAGGCGGCCGGCTCCTGGAGCGCCGGCGAGTCGATGGGCAGCTTCGCCTGGTCCCACCCGATCAATGTGCCCGCCGTACCGGGCGGAGTCCAGCCGAAGATCTCCCTGGACTACAACTCGCAGGCGGTGGACGGCCGTACGGCCGCATCCAACAACCAGCCGTCCTGGATCGGTGACGGCTGGTCGTACGAGCCCGGCTTCATCGAGCGCCGGTACAAGTCCTGCAACGACGACAAGACCAACGGCACCAACACCACGCGCGTCGGTGACATGTGCTGGTTCAACGACAACGCGACCCTGTCGCTGGGCGGCAAGTCCACCGAACTCGTCTACCAGGCGGGCAAGGGCTGGCACGAGGTCGCCGACAACGGTACGAAGATCGAGAAGCTGACCGGAGCCGACAACGGCGACGGCGGCACGGACGGTGTCGACGGCAAGGGCGAGCACTGGAAGGTCACCACCGCCGACGGCACGCAGTACTTCTTCGGCCTCAACCGCCTCCCGGGCGCGACCACCGGTTCCCCCTCGACCAACTCGACCTGGACCGTGCCGGTGTTCGGCAACCAGTCGGGTGAGCCCTGCTACAACGCGAGCTTCGCGAGCGGCTGGTGCCAGCAGGCATGGCGCTGGCAGCTCGACTACGTCGTCGACCCGCGCGACAACGCCATGGCGTACTACTGGAAGACAGAGACGAACAACTACGGTCGCAACGTCTCGGACGTCACCGGCAAGGCCACGGTCACCCCGTACATCCGGGGCGGCTACCTGGAGCGGATCGACTACGGCCTGCGGAACGACGCCGTCTACTCCGGCAAGGCGATGGCGCAGGTCCACTTCGCCGTCGACGAGCGCTGCCTCGCGAACTGCGGCACGTTCGACGAGACCAACGCCAAGAACTGGCCCGACGTTCCCTTCGACCAGTACTGCAAGGACGGCTCCACCGAGTGCAAGGACCAGTTCTCCCCGACGTTCTGGTCCCGCAAGCGGCTCGCCTCCCTCACCACCAAGCTGCTGACCGGCGGAGCCTACAAGGACGTCGACACCTGGACCCTGAGCCATGACTTCCCCGCCTCCGGCGACGGCATCTCCACGCCCATGTGGCTCAAGTCCATCCAGCGCACCGGCCTGGCGGGCGGCAGCGTCGCGCTCCCGGCCGTGACGTTCGCCGGTGAGCAGAAGGCCAACCGCGTCGACAAGACCGGTGACGGCCTCGCGCCCTTCATCCGCCTGCGGATGTACCAGATCACCACCGAGACCGGCGGCACGATCGGCGTCATCTACTCCGAGCCGGAGTGCACCGCGACGACCCTGCCGGCGGCCGACGCCACCAACACCACCCGCTGCTACCCGGTGAAGTGGGCCTACGAGGGCTACGACGCCAAGCTCGACTGGTTCAACACCTACGTGGCCACCCAGGTCGTCGAAGGCGACAACCTCGTCGAGTCCCCGGACAAGGTCACGTCCTACTCCTACCTGGGCGGCGCCGCCTGGGCCAAGAGCACCGACGAGCTCACCAAGGCCGACGACCGCACCTACTCCGTCGCCCGCGGCTACGAACGGGTCCAGACCCGCGTCGGCACCGCCTCCGACCCCAAGACCCTCACGGAGAACCGCTACTTCCGCGGCCGGGACGGACAGGACGTCAAGGACTCGGCAGGTGTCGCGGTCACCGACCGCGACACCTTCGCGGGCATGCAGCGGGAGAAGATCACCTACAACGGCGACGACACGAACAAGCTGGTGACGGCGACCTCGTACACCCCGTGGCGCTCCACGGCGATCGCCACGCGCACCCGCTCCGGCCTCCCGGACCTCGTCTCGTACCAGACCGGCGTACAGAAGGAGTCGACCCGCACCGCCGTCAACGGCGGAACGCGCACCACCGAGACGGACCGCACCTTCGACGGCTACGGCATGGTCGCCACCGAGTCCACGACCGGTGACACCGCCAAGACCGGCGACGAGAGCTGCAAGACGACCAGCTACGCCCGCACCAACGCCGGCAGGATCCTCGACAAGGTCAGCCAGGTCGAGACGGTCGCCGTCACCTGCGGCGCCACCGTGGCCCGACCGGGCGACGTGATCGACGACGTCCGGACCTACTACGACGGCGGCGCGCTCGGCGCGGCACCCACGAAGGGCAACGTCACCCGGTCCGAACGGATCAACGGCGCGGGCAGCGGCTACGACGCCACCACCGCCACTCCGGCCGCCGACTTCGACGTCTACGGCCGAGGTCTCACGGTTGCCGACGCCTTCGGCAAGATCACCAAGACGGCGTACACCCCGGCCACGGGCGAAGCCCCCACGAGCGTTGCCGTCACCAACGCGCGCAACCACACCACCACCACCCAGATGGCCCCGCTGCGCGGCCAGCCCACACAGGTGACCGACCCCAACGGCAAGATCACCACCACTGCCTACGACGCGCTGGGCCGCGTCACCAAGGTGTGGCTGCCCACCCGCTCCGCCACGACCTACCCCAATTCCCCCAACAGGGTCTTCGACTACCAGCTCCGCAACGACGCGCCGGCCGTCATCACGGCCAAGACCCTGGCCCACGACGCGACCTACCAGACGGAGTACTCCTTCTACGACGGTCTGCTGCGGCCCCGCCAGACCCAGACGGAGTCCCCCGACCGGGCCGGCCGGCTCCTCACGGAAACCTTCTACGACACCCGCGGCCAGGCGTGGCGCACCTCCGGCGTGTTCTTCGCGACCGGGGCGGCCGAGCCGGTCCTCGCCACCGGCCAGGAGCTGAAGTACCCGGCGTCCACCGACACCGAGTACGACGGAGCCGGGCGCGTCACGGCCCAGATCTCCAAGCGGTTCGGCGACGAGACCCGGCGGACCGTCACCCAGTACACGGGTGACACCACCACCGTCGTCCCGCCCCAAGGCGGCACGGCATCGACCACGGTCGTGGACGCGCTGGGACGCACCATCGAGTCACGGCAGTACACCGACGTCGCCCGCACCTCCTACCAGTCCACCCGCTACGGCTTCGACAAGCGCGGCAGGATGGCCACCATCACCGACCCCTCGGACGCCACCTGGACGTACACCTACGACGTCCGCGGACGTCGGATCCAGGTCGACGACCCCGACAAGGGCACCACCAAGACCACCTACGACCAGGGCGACCGCTCCACCGACGTCACCCACGTCGGACGCGGGATCACCCTGCACACCGACTACGACGAGCTGGGACGCAAGACCGCACTGACCAAGGGCACCACCACGCTCGCGTCGTGGGACTACGACACCGTGGCCAAGGGGCAGCTGTCGAAGTCGACCCGCTGGGTCGGCGGCAAGGCGTTCGAGTCCGCGATCACCACGTACAACAGCCTCTACAAGCCGGTCGTCACCCAGCTGACCGTCCCCGACGGCACGGACGCGCCCGCGGGCGTCTACAAGTGGACCACTTCGTACAACCTCAACACCGGCGACGTGATGTGGACCCAGCACCCCGCCATCGGTGACCTCCCGGCCGAGAAGGTCGCCAACACCTACACGGCCGGCTCCGGTCTGCTGAACACGGTCGGCGCGGGCGTCGACCCGATCGTGTCCGCCATGACCTACGACCACTACGGCCGCAACACCCGCATGGAACTCGGTGAGTTCGCCCAGCACGTATGGGTGTCCAACGAGTACGACGAACACTCCGGCGTCCTCAGCCGCACCTACACCGACCGGGAAGCGGCCCCCCAGCGCGTCGAGGACACCAGCTACGGCTACGACCCCTCGGGCAACGTCGTCTCCGTCGCCACCGCCTACGGGCAGGACGCGAACCGCACCACCGACACCCAGTGCGTCGACCTCGACCCGCTGGGCCGCATCACCGAAGCCTGGACCAACACCGGTCAGCAGTGCGCCGACACGCCCTCGACGTCCGTCGTCGGCGGGCAGGACGCGTACTGGACGTCCTACACCTACGACGTGATGGGCAACCGGAAGACCGAGACCCGGCACACCACCGCCTCGGGCCCGGCCGCCACCCGCTCCTACGCCGCGCCGACCGCCGGCAAGCACAATCTGCCCAAGGTCACCCAGACCGGCGCCGACGCACACGACGAGACCTTCTCGTACGACGCGGCCGGCAACACCCGCACCCGCAAGATCGGCACCGCCGTCCAGCAGACCCTCGGCTGGGACGACGAGGGACACCTGGCATCGGTCACCGAAGGAACGACCGAGAAGGCCGCCTACCTCTACGACACCGAGGGCCAGCGACTCCTCGCCAAGGACTCCACCGGCACGACGCTCTACCTCCCCGGAGGCAACGAGCTGCGCCGCAGCACCAGCGGGGTGCTGAGCGGAACCCGCTACTACATGTCGGGCACGCAGACCATCGCCGTACGCAAGGGCGGAAAGCTGACGTTCGTACTCGGCGACCACCACGGCACCGGCACCACTCAGATCACGGCCGACGCCGCGCAGACCGTCACCCGCCGCAAGTCCACTCTGTTCGGCGCCGCGCGCGGTACCCAGCCCACCACCTGGTCCGGTGACAAGGGCTTCGTCGGCGGCACGAACGACGCCGCCACGGGCCTGGTGCACCTCGGTGCCCGCGAGTACGACCCGTCGACCGGACGCTTCATCTCGGTCGACCCGCTCTTCGTCACCGAAGACCCGCGCCAGCACAACGCGTACACGTACAGCAACAACAACCCGCTGACCCTGAGCGACCCGGCCGGCACCGAGATCGGCTCCCCGCCCAACTCGTGCCTGTACGACTTGGCCTACTGTTCCAAGGACATCCAGGACTCCGTCGGCTACACCCCGAAGACCACCAGCAGCGGTGGCGGTGGCGGTGGCGGTGGCGGCGGTGGCGGCGGCGGTGGCGGTGGCGGCGGTGGAGGCAGCTCGTCCTCCAAGCACTACTGCGACGGTTGCCAGCCCCTGCCGCCCAGGCTGCCCAAGGGCGTCGTCGTGCCCGACGGCCCCCCCGGCACCGAGGCGATATCCACCGTCGTGACCTACCAGGGCCCGTGGACCGACTTCTCCACCGGCGCCAACGTCCGCGAGGTCACCGAAGACCAGACGCTGTCGTTCACCTACACCTACGCCGCCATGTACGCGGCGATGGAACAGTTCGCCGACAAATTCGGCTGGTCGGCGTCCGTGAAGGCAGGCGGAAAGGCCAGCATCCCCCTGGTCGCCGAAGGCTCGGTCGAGACGACGTTCGGCCTCAACGGCGACTACACCTGGACCAACTCCGACACCAAGACCAACACCTCGACGGCCGCCGAGGCCAGCACCATGCAACTCAAGAAGGGCGAACTGTACGGCTACGTGCCCTCCGGCTATGTCACCCGGTACGACACCATCTACAAGGACGCCAACGGAAAGACCACGACCAGGAGCTGGGGCACCTTCGACATCCACACCTGGCAGGGCAACAAGTTCAAGGAAGCCCCGCCGAACCTGGTGCGACTGGACGTGGTCATGTGCACCCAGGTAGGAACCTGCGGCCGATGACCCACCACCGAACCCGCGCCGCACGCCTGCTCCTGGCGGCCACCGCAGCGGTGCTCCTGGCAGCGGGCTGCGGACCCCAACCGACCGCGAACCCGCCGGCCGTCACACCGGCCGGCCTCGCATCCCCCACCACCCACGCAACTCCCAGCACGCACGAACCCGACCCGGCGCCACTCGAGACGGCCCTCGCAGCCCAGGCTCGCCAGTCCGGCGCAACCCCCACGAACAAAGGACTCAGCCTGGCCCGACAGTCCGGGAAATCCGCCTCCTACCTATGGGAGACCACCCACGGCAAAGTCTGTTTCGGACAGACCTCCTCCGGCGCGGCGCAGGAGATCGCCTGCAGCGCCGGACGAGCAACACCGGAAGAGAAGAACTCCAGCCTCGCGGCACTCTTCGGCCCCGGAATGGGCTTCGCGGAGTCGTACGTCGTCTTCGCCTCCCAGCCTGGAGCGATGGTGACTTCCGTGAAGTACCGTGGAAAAGAGCTGTCCTGGCGGCTCGTCAGAACCCTCAGTCCGGAACGGACAGGCCGGGACGTCTACTACGTCGCCCTGCCCGATGCCCACCGAGGGTGGATCGACGTGACCCTGAAGCAGACTGACGGGCAACTGAAGCCCGACCGACTGCGGGTCACCATGGGCGGCGGCTCCCAGGCCCCCGCCACATCTTCGGCCCACTGATCCGAGCAACCGAGGGTCGGGCCCCCCCCGCCCCGCCCCCCGGG
>NZ_JBHJQI010000042.1:0-26214 GCF_042262805.1 Streptomyces sp. NPDC056361 | reverse complement strand
TTGGGGTCCCTGTGGGGGGGGGCCCCCCCCCCCCCCCAAAATATTCGCCCCCATTCTACCCCCCCATGGTGGGGCCCCCCCCCCCCCCCCCCGGGGGGGGGGCCCCCCCCCACCCCGGGCGGGCCCGCGCGACGCGCCACGGCCCAAGTGGGCGATATCGAAGATCATTTACGTAGCAAACCTATGCGATCACGAACGGCGCTTTCCGGCCATTTCGCCTGATTCTCCCTTATCGATTGCAGAGGACCATGAAACCCATCGCGCTCGTCCGTGCCCGGCACGGCCTGCTTGAGCTTTTTCCAACCTGCTGGCGTGGCTGCCAGGTTGGGGCACCCTGTGCGAGGTGAACGACGAAGTTCCTGGTAGACGGGTTCACGACCAAGATCACCCGTGCCGACCAGGAGCTTCGCGTGCTCGTTTACTCATCGGCGATCGATCTGTCCAGCGCGCACCTTCGTCACCTTGCCCGGTGCCTGGCCGCTCACCGCCGCAAGATCGGCACCCGATGGCGTCGCATCACACCGAGCCGGCAGCCGCTTCCGGTCCTGGCTCACCTGCGCTGCGGCGGCACCTACGCTCAGCCGGCCGCCGCGTTCGGCATCGGGATCGCGACCGTCTACGCGTTACGTCAGCGAACCGATCCAGGTCCTGGCCGCACTCGCTCCCAGCCTGACCGAGGCGATGCGGACCGCACGCCGACTGGCCTTCGTCATCCTCGACGGAACGCTCCTGCCGATCGACCGGATCGCCGCCGACACCCCGTACTACTCCGGCAAACACAAGCGCCACGGGCATGAACGTCCAAGTCCTCACCGCCCCATTCGGACGGCTGCTGTGGGCCTCACCCGCGCTCCCCGGCTCCACCCACGACCCGACCGCCGACCGCACCCACGGCATCGTCGACGCACTCGCCAAGGCCGGACTGAAGTGCTGGGCCGACAAGGCGTATCAGGGCGCCAACGGTTCCATCCGGGCGCCCTTCCGCGGCCCTCGCCTCAAGCAGTAGCAGCGCCGCCACAACAGCACACACGCCAAGATCCGCTGCCTCGGCGAGCAGGCCATGGCCACCCTCAAAGGCTGGCGGCTCCTGCGGAAGCTCCGCTGCAGCACCAACCGCATCACCGACCTGGTGAAGGCCGTCCTCGTCCTTCACCACACGCATCAGCGCGAGGTGGGAAAAGGTTCAATGAGTTGATCTTGAAGCCTTAGGCTGAGGTGCGGCCGATCAGGTTCTGCGCGAGATGACCATGATGTATTCGCAAGGAGCGTTCGTCCGGTTGGCGAAGCCGTGGTCCGCGTCGGCTTGGAAGAACAGGGAGTCGCCTGCGTTCAGGGTCTCGCTGATCCCGCCGACCGCGACGGTGAGGGCGCCTTCGAGCACCACGAGTTGTTTCTCCGTACCCGGCGGATACGCGGGCAGCAGCCCGGTGGAGACCTGCGCGGGGAGGTGGTGGACGACCATCTCGGCTCGTCCCGCTCCCGGGGCCGCTGACACGATGTGCCGCTCGAAGCCGGTTTCCGGGTCGCGGAAAACGGGGCGATCGCTCTTGCGCATGACAACAGCCACCCCGGACGCGGCGGCAGCCGGCGCACCGATCAGGTCCGAGAGCGACACATCGAGCGCGTGGGCGATCTTGGACGCGACGCCGATCGTCGGGCTCTTCTCGCCGCGTTCGACCTTGGACAGCATCGCCCGGCTGACCGACGACTGTGTGGACAGCTGCTCCAGCGTCAGGCCCGCCTCCTCGCGGTGTTGCCGCACGTTACGGCCGAACGCGCCGGCCAGGTCGTCACCGTGCTGTGGTCCGGCCGCGTTTTCGTCTTGCTTGGCCACCGTGCTCCTCGATCGATGGGTACTTCGCTGTCCCACAGTGTAGGTTTTCTCCGATAGAAGACCTGATCTCCTATCGGAGATGCGCGATGTATGCCCGACGCGACGGAGGGGTTCCATGCGTTTGATCTCGAGTGGCCGGCACCATGCCACGTTCGAATTAGGCGATCTGCAGGTGATCTCGTTGCGAGACGGGTACATCGACATGCCGCCGACACGGCTCCGCGACGAGGACGGGCGCACGCTCGATGAACTGCCGGCCGTCGTCCCGCTGGCCGGCGACAACTTGCGGCTGTCGGTCAACGCCTTCTTCGTCACCGATGGCACGCGGTCGGTTCTCATCGACACCGGCGCGTCCGACGTCTGGCACGACCCCACCATGGGATTGATCTACGACGCGCTCGACGAAGCGGGAATCGACCGCGCGGATGTCACCGATGTGGCCATCACCCACAGGCACGAAGACCACGTGAGCGGCCTGATCGCGCCGGACGGTGCAGAGGCGTTCACCGAACTCGAGCGCGTGTGGATCGGCGCGGGCGACACCTCGGTGTTCACGGGGCGGCTCGAGCCGATCCGTGACCGAGTCGTACCCGTGTCGGAGAAGGTCGCGATCAACGACTGGACCACCGCGATCCCGACACCGGGCCACACACCCGGTCACACCGTCTACGAGGTCAGGAGCGGCACCGGCCGTCTTCTCGTCTGGGGCGACACCGTTCACGTTCCCACGCTCCAATTCGATCAGCCGAACGTGTCCTGGGAACTCGACGGCGACCAGTCCCAGGCGCGCGCCGCGCGAGCGGCGCTCCTCGAACAACTGGCCCAACCGCACCACTTCGTAGCCGGTGCCCACCTCGACTCACCCGGCATCGCCCGCGTGACCCCCTCCGGCGACGGTTATGCGCTGGAATACCTCGCACCACCGATCGGCTGATCGAGCCTGTCGGCTCCGGGCCGCGCTCGCGTACTCCGGCACGGACTCCTTCACCTACGCCGCGGGCAACTCCCGCGGCGGCAGCGCCACCGCGACAGTGACGCTCACCGTACGCCGGACGACCCGGCCGACTCCGACCCCGACCGCAGACCCCGCTCCCTCGGCAGGCCCCGGCCCGGCCGCCGCGGCACCAGCGGTCGGCCCGCACGGCGGCCCGCCGTTGACGAGCAACACACAGACCGACAAGTAACCAGCGAGCAACTTCAAGGTCGCATGCGGCACTCGTGACCGAGCCCGGCCGGGGTACGCGACGTGCCTTACTTGCCTGACATGTCTGGCACCTCTGGATATCGCTGCGGGCGGCCGCGTATTCGGCGGTGCCCTACAGGCCCGCCGCCGCAGTCGTCACGCGGGTTCGGTCTCGGCGAGGATGCGGTAGACGGTGGCGACGGAGGGACCCTGGGCCGTCCGCCGTGCCGACCGCCTTCGCGGGCGGACGCCTGGCTCTCAAGCGGCTCCTCGCGGATGTACTCGCGCTCGGACTCGGACTCGGCCATGCCGGCGAAGAACGCGAAGAGCGCGGCGCCGCGCCCGGACGGGGGTAGGCGCCTTGGAGGGGGCCGGTGAGGAGTTCGAGTTCGATGTCGTGGTGGCGCAGTTCCTCGGCGATGGCCAGCAGTTCGGCGGCGTCGCGGCCGAGACGCTTCATCTCGCGCACGGCGAGGATCACCCGCTGGTGCGTGACGGCCTGCTTGATGGTGCGGACGAAGTCCATCGCCTTCACGAACTCCGGCCGGACCGGCCCCGAACTGTCAGCCCGACTGCCTTGTCCACGGACCATTCTCGGGCGACTTCGCGTATGGCTCGAAGAGGCCCGGCCATTACTCAGAGTGGTCGCGTCACAGAAGTTGAGCCAGAACCCAAACTCGTCGACATCACCCATCCGTGGAACAGGGCGCCTCCCAAACCCATCGACAAGCGACGTCGCTACTGCTCGATAAAGCCAGCGGGCCCTGCCAACTGCGTGACCGAACTGCCCAAGCCGCGCTTCCTTGTACGGGCAGGCGCGGCTGAACGCTTCGCCGGCCGCGTTGACCACCCTGAGCTGCCCCGGCGATGGGTCGTCGAACGGACCATGTCCTGGCTGGCCGGCTGTCTCCGACTCCACCGACGCTACGAGCGTAAACCCGAGCACTTCCTCGCCTTCACGGCGATCGCCACCAGCCTCATCAACTACCGACGACTCACCAGATAGGGCGCTGCTTCAAAGACCCCGGGGCTCATACGTCGCCGACATCACTGCCGCAGTCGATGCGAGGATCGCAATGCCAAGGATGCTGTAAAGCCAGGTGGCCGAAAGGCGGTCCAAGGTGATTTTGCTTCCGGGGGTCTGCAGCTGGGCGAAGTAGTGCCGATACATCCGACGCCGGATCGGGAGCAGGGCAACCGGCATGGATCCGGCCGCAACGCTGTACAGGAACAGGATGACCGGCGCCGGTTCCGGCTGGATCAGCGCTGTCAGACCGGCCATGGCACAGAGGACGGGGACCCCCAGGTAGGCACCCCACTTGCCGGCCCTCCTGTTCCGCTCAACTGCGGCTCGGACCGCTTCTGGCACCTCGTCGGGCTCAGGCGGCAGCATCACGAACGTGATCACGGCCGCCACGGTCGCCGCAGCGGCGATCCACCACCAGGCCTGATCCGGAACCGAGAACAGCATCGTCCGTACCTCTTCCTTCCCCCGCCTCACGCTGAACGGCAACAGCATCCACGTTTGTCGAACACCGCACACTTCCCGTCCCCGGCAACCTTCAGCCCGGCCCCCTGCACGGCTCAGCTCACCACGAAGCTCTTCCCGATGCCTACCGAAGGCATCAATGGTCCAGCAAGGCCGTACGGACCATCAGAAACGACGTCTACTGATCTTTTCGCTAGTTCTGTGGGGTTGACGGGTGGATGGTCAGGCCGGTGTGGGCGAGGAAGGACCAGGGCAGTCGGGAGTTGCCGTTGATCCGACGGATGCCCTGTTCGGTGGCGTCGGCGACATCGGCAAGATGGTCGCCGGCGAGGTTGGCGAGCTCACGCTTCTTGAGCGAGGACCACAGCAGTTCCACCGGATTGAGCTCGGGTGCGTAAGCGGGTAATCGCTCGAGGGTGAGCCAGTCCTGCTCGGCGACCCAGGCACGCATCGCCCGGCTCCAGTGGGCGGACAGCCCGTCCCAGACCAGGACCACTCGCTCTCCGCGGTAGAACGTCTTCATCTGCTCCAGGACCTTGATGAGCCCGGGGGTGTCGTAGCTGCCGGGTTTGAGGTGGAAGCACAGGCGAGGGCCTCGGCCGGGGTCGGCGGCGTGGTAACCGAGGGCCGCGGCCATCGAGGCGCGTTTCCAGTTCAGCCGGTGCCGCAGGAGCGGGGTGCGGCCGCGGGGCGCGTAGGTGCGGCGGACCTGCGGCAGCAGGGAGACGCCCGATTCGTCGAGGAACACGATCCAGGCACGTGTGTTCACCGCCCCCTTTTGATGCGCGGCCACTCGTGCGCGATCCAGCGGGCGATCTCGGACTCGTCCCTTTCCACCGCCCGCCGCTCGGGCCGCTGCAGACTCCATCCGAGCAGGCCGGTCAGCAACCGCCACACCGAGGCCTTCGACAGCGCCACCCCTGTCACCCGCTCGACCACCGCACCGACCCGTTCCAGAGTCCACAGATCGGCCTCGAAGCCATGCGCCTGGGCTCCCCGCTCCAACGCGGCCCGGACCCGCTCGACCTGGGCATCGTCCAGCTTGGGCGGACGACCGGTGGCCGGGCGCCGGCGCAGAGCATCGGCGCCGTCCTTCTCCCAGACCCGTTTCCACCGCCGCACACTCTCGTCACTGACCCCCAGCATCCGCGCGATCTCGGCGCCCGAACGTCCCTGGTCGAACAACTCGGCCGCCCGCACACGCCGGGCCTCGGACAACTGCGGCCGCGTCAAAGGAGGAACAACAGGCGAAGGCTTGAAAGACACCGCATCAGAATCCCACCAACGACTCCACCGCATCCACAGAACTAACGAAAAGATCAGTAGGGCTCTGACCGCGTAGGTTCGCCGGGTTGATCTTCAAGGCGGAGGCTAGTGGGGCGTGTGGAGGCGAGTATTCGATGCGGGGCTCAGGAGGTAGTTGGGTATGAACCGGTGCGAGTGCGCTGGTAGCGCGCGGGGGTGGTGCCGACGTGGCGGGTGAAGTGTCGGTTGAGGTGGGATTGGTCGTGCAATCCGACGGTTGTGGCGACCTCGGCGGGGCAGTGGCCGTCGAGGAGGAGGCGACGGGCGTGCTCGATCCGCTTGCCGGTGAGGTAGGCGTGGGGCGGAAGGCCGTATGTCTGCTTGAAGCAGCGGATCAGGTGGGTGGGGTGGGCATGGAGGGTGGCCGCGGCCTCGTGCAAGGAAAGGCCCGCTTGGGTCCGTGCGTCCAGTAGTTCCCGCAGCTGAACGGCGAGCCGGTTTGCCTCACGCCCTGGTGTGCGGGGCTGGAGCGCGGCGAGGTGGAGGTGGAGCCGTTCTCGGATGAACGAGAGGCGGGACTCGGCTTCGAAGCCGTCTCCGGGATGGACGAGAGCGCTGTGCAACTGGTCGATCCGGCCGCGCAGTAGTTGATCGTTGAGGACCGGGGTGTCTGCCGCCCGGTCGGCTAAATGCTGCGGGAGTACGGAGTCGTCGAGGTAGAGGTTGCGCTTGCGGAACCCGGATTCGGTTACGGTCCGCCCGTCATGGGGGACGCCGGGAGGCAGCAGGAGGACGCTGGCGTTGCCGGTCGCCCCGTGGCGGTGACGACCGAGTGCGAAGTCCACTGAGCCGGCGTCGAGGATCATCAGATCCCACGTGTCGTGGGTGTGGGCCGGGTACGCGTGGTCGGTGAAGTGGGCGTGGAAGACCTCGGCGATCCCGGGGACCGGCGGCCGCCAGGCGCTGATGGACGTGCGGGGGCGGTCAGGGGTCATGCCAGAAACGTACAAGACGCGCGGAGTCGGGGCGCGGCAGGCTCGTAACACCGGCCGGGAGCCTGAGAGGCCGCTTCCGGTGTCCGGTCTTGAGGAAGGATGCCGTATGTCCACGTCAGCAGTTCCCGTCAACCTCGCCGAGAGGCTTGCGCAGTTCACCGAGCTGTGGTCGCAGAAGAAGGTGGCGGTGCTCAACGACTACGAGGTCAAGCTGGCCAAACTGAAGGGAGAGTTCGTCTGGCACACCCATGAGGACACCGATGAATTGATCATGGTCATCAGCGGGCGGCTCACCATCCGGCTCAGGGATGGCGATGTGGTGTTGGAACCCGGCGAGCTGTTCGTCGTTCCCCGCGGGGTCGAGCACTGCACCGTGGCCGACGAGGAGACCGCGATCCTGTTGCTCGAACCGGCGGGAACGATGAACACCGGTGATGCGGGAGGGCCGATGACCAAGGTGGCCGAGATCCTCGGCTGAGGCGGGGTGTCAGGCCGCTGCCTCGAGTGGCTGTCCACCCCAGCGGATGCCCTTCGCACCGCGGACACGGGCGCGTTCGCGTCGTTGCGCGGCCAACACGTCAGGGTCGCGAGCGTTGGCGTTGCACCAGAGCAGGTAGCGGTGTAGCTCACGGGTCTGGGCAGTGTGGTTGGGGTGGTGAGAGTTGGCGAGGGTGAACTGCCGCAGTGGCCCGAACTCGTCGAAGGCGAAGGCGAAGGCGAAGGCGCGATCGGGCCGATCGGTCAGCGCGTACTTGATCCGATTCAGCTTGGCATCGAAGTCCGGGTCGCTGGATTTCGCTCCTCGCCTGCGCGGGGATGGTCTCGAGGTAGAAGTCGACGGGGAAGCGCGGCCATTGGGACATGGCGGGATCAGGATCGTCGCCGCTGCGGTCGGGGTCCGGGAGGGCACGGTCTCGCGTGGGGTGGTTGAACTCGACTCCGGTCAGGCACCGTTGGGGCGAGTCCGTCGTCCTGGCGGAGGCCAGAAGAAGGCGAGCGAGCTTGACCTGGCGCTGCTGCCCGCGGTGCTTGTGTTGGTCGAGCCCGACGAGCGGGGCGATCTGATGTCGCCGCTGCGGTGGACGACGAAGTCGACTCGAAAGCTGGCGGAGGAGCTGACCCGGCAGGGCCACCGGCTCTCCGCCGACACAGTCGCCGGCCTGCTGCGGGAGGAAGGCTTCAGTCTGCAGGCCAACGCCAAGACCATCGAAGGCGCTCACACCCTGACCGCGACGCCCAATTCCGCTACCTCAACGAACAGGCACGAGAGCACAGGGACGCTGGTGACCCGGTGATCAGCGTGGACACCAAGAAGAAGGAGCTGGTCGGCGACTACAAGAACGCCGGGCGCGAGTGGCGGCCCGCCCGACAGCCTGCGAAGGTCAACACGCACGATTTCCCCGGCCAGGTCGAGAAGACGATTCCGTACGGGATCTACGACATGGCCTCGAACACCGGCTGAGTCACCATCGGCACCGATCACGACACTGCGGCGTTTGCCGTCGCTTCGATCCGCCGCTGGTGGCAGGCCCGAGGCTGGCACGATTCCCCCCGGCCCACCGACTGCTGATCACTGCCGACGGCGGGGGCTCCAACGGCTACCGCACTCGCGGCTGGAAGACCCACCTGGCCGATCTCGCTGCCGAAACGAGCCTGGAAATCACCGTGAGCCTTTTCCCACCTCATGCTGACGCGTGGTGAAGGACGAGAACAGCCTGGATGATCGCGGTGATGCGGTTGGTGCTGCACCGGAGCTTCCGCAGGAGCCGCCAGCCTTCGAGGGGGGCCATGGCCTGCTCGCCGAGGCAGCGGATTTGGCGTGGGTGCTGTTGTGCCTGCGCTGCCACCGCTTGAGGCGACGGCCGCGGAAGGGCACCCGGATGGAACCGCCGGCGCCCTGATACGCCTTGTCGGCCCAGCACTTCAGTCCGGCCTCGGCGAGTGCGTCAACGATGCGCCGTGGGTACGGGCAGCGGTCAGGTCGCGAGTGGAGCCGGGCAGCGCGGGCAAAGCCCACAGCAGCCGTCCGAATGGGTCGGTGAGGACTTGGACGTTCATGTCGTGGCGCTTGTGTTTGCCGGAGCAGTACGGGTGTCGGCGGCGATCCGGTCGATCGGCAGGAGCGTCCCGTCGAGGATGACGAAGGCCAGTCGGCGTGCGGTCCGCATCGCCTCGGCCAGGCTGGGAGCGAGTGCGGCCAGGACCTGTATCGGTTCGCTGACGTAACGCGTAGACGGTCGCGATCCCGATGCCGAACGCGGCGGCCGACTGAGCGTAGGTGCCGCCGCAGCGCAGGTGAGCCAGGACCGGAAGCGCCTGCCGGCCCGGCGTGATGCGACGCCACCGGGTGCCGACCTTGCGGCGGTGAGCGGCCAGACACCGAGCAAGGTGACGAAAGTGCGCGTTGGGCAGATCGATCGCCGATGGGCAAACAAGCACGCAAAACTCCTGGTCGGCATGGGTGATCTTGGTCGTGAACCCGTCCACCAGGAACTTCGTCGTTCACCTCGCGCAGGGTGCCCCAACCCGCCAGCCACGCCAGCAGGTTGGAAAAAGCTCACTGACTCGACGTCCAACCCCGCTTTCTGCGGGTCGGAATGGGTCTGCACCGGCAACGCCGTGCCTTGGTAAGGCCGTGTCGTGTGTGGTGGCGCGGGGGATTCGTTTGCCGCCGCAGATGGCTGCGGCACGGCCGCGAAAGGACCGGTAGGCGGTCTAGAGGTCGCCGCGATCGCATGATCGCTGCCGGCTGGATCAGCTCAGTTGCCTGCGCGGTCTGCCGGGCCCACCCGTACGGGGCCGTCCGTCCGCGCCGTCGGCGGCCGACGACCACGGCGGATGGCATGGTCGATCCCGAGCCCTCCGACTGAGGGATCGGTGGGCCGCGTGGCGGCTCGTGCCAGGGCCCGCCTTGCCCGGTGACCCCCGCGCGGCGCTGCCGGCGAATGTCGTACGAACTCACTCGCCCGGTCCTCGGCCGTGAGCTCGGGGCGTCACTCTGGACGGTCTGCCACCTCGGCACCAGCCGCCTCGCGGGCCGCGACCGTGGAGCCCAAGTCCGGGACAGACGGGGTGGCTGCATCCCCGGCGAACCGCTCCGCGATCTCCCCGGGCCCCGTGAACAGGGGAAGGTCTTCTTTCCTGGGACTCGTCCGGATGATCTTGCTGTTCGTTAGGGTGCGAGCGTGTCGAAGGCGAGCGTGAGCAACGAGACGGACAGCATGCTCTGCCTTTGGGCCGAGCCGTGGGGAACTGATCACTGGATGCGCCCTGGCGAGGAGTTCACCGTGGTGACTGAGACGGATCCGGAAGAGTCGCCTTTCAACGTGGTGGTCCATGGCCAGGGCATCACGGTATGGGTGAACTCCGCCAGCGAATCCGAGGTCTTCGACAAGAACGGCAACCCAGCGCCGTGTGGGCACCAGCGTTCGGCGGACGCCGGCTTCTGAGGAAGCCGGTCAGCTGAGCCAGAACCCCTCGATGTGTACAGAGTCACCCGTTCCCAGGACCGACCCCCATCGCGACGATCCAATCTGATCAAAAAGGATCAATAAGTGAGCCGATCTGGCAGGTATGGGGCATGTGAGAGTTAATCAAAAAGGCTGTGAATAGCATGAGTTGAAGATCGAAATAAAGGTTTTCGGTCAGTTCTCTCCGAGAGGCGGAACGCATGGCATTCACGATCGACAGGCCTCACGTACGCGGCAGAGCACCGCGCCGGTTATGGCGCGGCGCAGCCGCGGTGCTGACCGCCGCGCTGTTCGGTGCTGTCGGCACTGTGCTTCCGGCCGCGCCGGCGTACGCGGCAGGGCCGGCGCAGCTGGTCTACATCTCCAACGCCGGTGCGGGGACGGTGAGCGCCGTCGACCCGGCGACCGGGTCGACGGTGGCCACCATCGAGGTCGGCAGCGCGCCGACGGGCATGGCGCTCACGCCGGACGGCTCCCAGGCATGGGTGGCCAACGGCGCCAGCGACACGGTCTCGGTGATCGACACCGCGACCAACTCCGTCGCCGCCACCGTCGCGGTGGGGCGCACGCCCCAGTCGGTGGCCATCTCTCCGGACGGGGGGCGGGCGTACGTGGTCCGGACAGCCGACCCCGGCGGCGTCGACGTGATCGACACGTCCTCCCTGGTGGTCACCGCCACCATCGCGGCCGGCAGCTTTCCGGACATCGCCGGCCTGTCTCCGGACGGCAGTCGGCTGTACGTCGGGAACTTCACCAGCAGTACGGTGTCGGTGATCGACACCGTGAGCAACACCGTCACCGCCACCGTCCCCGTGGGGAACGCAGCCGGGCTGGCGGTCAGCCCCGACGGCGCTCACGTCTACGTCGCCGACTACAACGACAACCGCCTGTCGGTGATCGACACCGCCAGCGCCACCGTCACGGCGACCGTCCCGGTCGGCAGCCTGCCGCAGAACGTGGCCGTCGCACCGGACGGAGGGCTCGTCTACGTCGCCAACCGGGGAGGCAACTCCGTCTCCGTCGTGGACGCGGCGACCAACACCGTCGTCGCTACCGTTCCGACCGGCGCGGGGACGAGCGGCGTGCTGGCCGACCCTGACGGCACCCGTGTGTACGCCACCAACACCTTCGTGAACACCATGTCGGTGATCGACACCGCGACGCTCACGGTCACCGCCACCGTCCCCACTGGTTCCCGCCCCTGGGGCCTGGCGATGGGCAAGGCCGTCCCGCCCGCCGTCAACGCCATCGCCCCGGACCGCGGCCCGATCACGGGCGGCACCACGGTCACCCTGACCGGCAGTCACCTGACCGGCACCACCGCCGTCACCTTCGACGGCACCCCCGCCAGCGGCGTCACCGTGGTCGACGACACCACCGTCATCGCGACCGCCCCCGCCCACGCGCCCGGCACCGTCGGCGTCTCGCTGACCGCCAAGGGCCGGACCGTCGCCGCCAGTACCTACACCTACCAGCGGCCCACGCCCACGACCACCGCTGTCACCCCTGCTCAGGGCCCGGCCTCCGGCGGCACCGCCGTCACCATCACCGGCACCGGCTTCACCGGCGCGACCGCCGTCGCCTTCGGCACGGTCCCGGCCACCTCCTTCACCGTCCACAGCGACACCGAGATCACCGCGACCTCCCCGGCCGCCACCACCGCCGGGCCGACCGACGTCACCGTCACCACCCCCGCCGGGACCAGCACCACCATCCCGGCCGACCGCTACACCTACACCCGGGACACCACGAAGCTCACTGCCGACCCCTTGCTGCTCTCGCTGTCCCCCGGCCAGCTGAACATCAACCTGAAGCCGTCGGCCACCCTCACCGACACCACCACCGGCAAGCCCATCAGCGGCGCCACCGTGAAGTTCACCGTCGGCACCAGCACCGTGTGCAGCGCCACCACCAACGCAGCAGGCAACGCGACCTGCACCGGTGCCATCCCCGTCCTCACCGTCCTCCTCCACCTCGGCTACACCGCGACCTACAACGGCACCCCCGCCCTGGAGGCGGCCACCGCCACCGCCGGGCTGATCCGCCTCGGCTGACCCGCCCCGACAGGCCGGCGCCGAAAACCCCGGCGCCGGCCAGGAGGCACCGAGGCCAAGGCCCGCATGCGCGGCCCTGTCGTAACCCACAGTGAGCTGGGTGGGCCGGGTGCTGGTTTGCGGGGCCGGTCAGGTGCGCGTCACCCTGGTAATCGAGGGCAGGTACTGACGTGCACACCAGCGACGAGATCTACCACCGGGTGCTCTGGGACCCGCGTTTCGACCCCGAGCGGTTCGTGATGGGGATCGCCGAGCGCGGAGCCCCGCCGAAGCGGATCCTGCTCGGCGACTTCGTGCCGGGCGGGGAGATCCCCTGGCACCGGGTGGTGTTCTTCGAGGCGGACGGCCAGGTCGTCTGGGACCGCACCTCCGGCGTCGACCGGCTCGGCGAGACCATGGTTGGGCAGGTCGGTCCCGTGCAGGCCCCGGCGCCCGGCGACGTCCTAGCCGTCCCACCGACGAACCGCACCGCCGTCGCCTGGCTGCCGCCGGCGGAGCTGTGGCCGCCGATCCAGCACATTCGCCGCGAACACGACCGGCAGATCCGCCGCTGGCCGCCGCACGTCAACGTGCTCTTCGGTTTCGTCCCGGAGGCCGAGTTCGCCCGGGCCCTGCCGCTGGTCGCCGCGGCGCTCGCCGAGACGCCGCCGTTCACCGCCCGCCTGGCGGGTGTCCACTGGTTCGGACACCGCGAGGACGCCACCGTCTGGATCGACCCGGCCGCTGCCGACCACGAACCCTGGGCACGACTGCGGGAGTCCCTGGAGCTCCGCTTCCCGCTCTGCGGATCGCATGCGCACGGCTTCACCCCGCACCTGTCCCTCGGCCGTTCCCCGGACCCGCACTCCCTCGCCCGCAAAGCGGAGGCACTCCTCGGCTCCATGACGGCCCGGGTCGACGAGCTGGTCCTGCTCTCCCGGCGCGGCGACGAGCCGATGCGGGTCCGGGCCCGCGTCCTGCTCGGCATCGGCGCCGTACGCCACGGGGAGGATCCCGCCCTTCCGGGCCGCCCTCCGCCTTCACCGCCCCTCTAGCCAGACGCGGTCGCGAGCTTCTTCCGGCCCAGCCGGCATACAACGGAGTCATGAGGACACCCCCGCAGCGCGGCCGAGAAGGCGGTTGCCGATCTCGACGGGGAGCGCGGGCCGTCCCGCTCACGCGGGGATGGTCCCTGGCTGTCCCCGGCCGTAGGGACGGAGGTGTCCGGCGAGAGCCGGCCCCGCGGCGACATTCGTACAAGACGGAGAGCCGTCAGCGCAGGCATCGTCCCGTACATGAGACATGACGCCGTCACGCACCAGCACGGGATGCACGTGGTCCACTACGGCCCGCGGCAGGCGCCGCCGCTGGTGCTCATCCACGGATCGGGATTCTCGGGTGCCTCCTGGAGCCCGGTGCTGCCGGTACTCGCCGACCGGTATCGCGTCATCCGGGTCGACCTCCCGGGTCACGGCCATTCCTCGCCCTCGCCGTCGTACGACGTGCCCGAGCAGGCGGGCCGTCTGGCCGCGGTGCTCGACGACCTCGGCCTTCGCCGGGTCACCGTGGCCGGGCACTCCAGCGGTGGATACGTCGCCACAGCGCTTGCCGAACAGCGCCCCGATCTGGTTGGTCCACTCGCGCTGATCAGCTGCGGCCCGAGTCCCGACGCGCTCCTTGCGCAGCCCGTTCTCCTTCGGATGCTGATTGCCCCGCCGCTGGGCCCGCTGTTGTGGCCGATCCGCTCGGACGCGATGCTCCGCAGGGGGATGACCGCGGTGTGCAACCGCCCGGTGGACATCCCGGACGACCTGATCGCCGAGGTCCGGGGCATCGGCTATCGCACGTTGAGGACGGTACTGCGCCGAAATGCCGCGTACATCGCCGAGCGGAGCGTGCCCGAGCGCCTCGCCGCCCTTGACGTACCGGTCCTGGTGGTCTTCGGTGCTGCCGACCGCCGCTGGGATCCGTCTTCGGCACACCACTACGACGCGGTGCCGAACGCGCGCGTCGAGCAGCTGCCGGACGTCGGACACCTCCCCATGTTCGAAGCGCCGGAGGCGACCGGTGAGTTGCTGCTGGCCTTCGCGGCAGCCGGCCGCTGACGCCGATCGCTACCCTGGTGCCATGGGGGCCCCGGAATCACCACCTGACTGGACGTCGGTGGAGGTCGCGATCCCGCGGGCGTCGGAGCGGCTGCCCGGGATCAGCATGGCGGGGTTCAGCCATCGTGGCCCGGCGCTCGTGGACATCGCCATGGTCGCGCACCCCTCGGTCACCCTGCTGGTGGACCTGAGCGACGAAGACGGCCTCGTCTACGACGCCCACGGCCGGCGCGAACGCGGCAGCGTGGCCGTGGGGCTGATCCCGGGCGACCTTCGGATCAGCGGCCGGACGGACGAGGCAGGCCAGTGCCTCCAGATCCGGTTGTCTCCTGTCGTGGCGGCTGCGGTGCTCGGCGCACCGACCGAGCTGGTGGGCACGGTGGTCCGCCTGGAGGACGTCTGGGGTCGCGATGCCGGGCGAGCCGAGGACAGGCTGCGCGCCGCCACGTCGTGGGACGAACGGTTCACGATCGCGGCTGATGCCCTTGGCGCCGTTCGAGCTCGCGGCACCATGTGCGGCATGACGACCAACCGAAAGGTCCATGCTGCGTAGAAGGGCAGGACGCATCCGGGCCGGAGTACCGGACCGGCACCAGTCACAGAACTCAAGGCCGGTCATCGACCGCCTCTCCCCGCGAGCGCTGTTCGAGATCGTTCGCCTTGAACGCACGCGGAAACTACCTCCAGCCGGGAGAAACCAGCGCGGCACCTCCGACCACTGGGGCTGGACGTCACGCCGGCACCCACCGAGTTGACCTCCAGCGACATGAGATGCCTTCGACTGCTCGGCGACCGTGTGGTCGCGGGTGGATGGAGACAAGGGTGCCCTCCACGATCAGCACCGTGTCCTTCTTCGAGATGTCGAATAGCGGGGCAAGTTGCCGCAAAGTCAGGTTCGTGCGCCAGTAGGCGGCGACGAGGAGAACGCGGTCTTCCAGGGGCAGGCCCCACGGCCGGCCCTTGCGGACCGGGTCCGCACCCTCTCGCCGAAGCGCGTCGGTCAACTTGCGGAACTGATGTGGCCTCAGCCCGGAGAAGGGGACTGTCCAGGACGACTCCGGCGCCGTGATCACCCCGGACACACCAGGACCATCCCACCTGCGGCCAGCAGTCATCGGGACATCCCTTAGATTGACCTGATGGGCGAACATGATGGGCGGAATATGCGGGCGGGGCTGCCTGCGCACGCGATCGAGGTCGGAACCGAACCTCTGGCCCGCCCGACGCGGAACTCGGTGGGCGGCTGGCCCTTCCTCAACGAGGACCAGAGGTGGCCGGACTGTTTCTGCGGCGAGCGGATGGTGCTGTTCTTCCAGCTCGACATCCCCTCGGACGACATCCCCTCGGACCTGGAGCCCTTCGGCGGAGACCACCTCTTGGTCTTCCACTGCCGCGCGCACAACGATGCGTCCGACCCGCAGGAGACCGACGGCCGACTCGTGCCTCGGTACTGGGACGCTCCGCAGCCGCCCTATCCGCGTCCGTTCTGGCGGGTACTGCTCCAGCGTGACGCGGCACTGCCGGCGGCGGAGCCCGAACCCTCCTTGCGCGCCCTGCCGCTGACGTTGCGGCCCTTCACGGATGCCCCTGCCTGGCCGGGACGGGGAGCCCAGACATTCAAGGTGGGCGGTGCACCGTCCTGGGCGCAGTTCCCCGAGTACTACCTGTGTGCGTGCGGCACTGAGCTGGTGTACGTCTGCCAGGTGCCGGAGAACATGGAGTTCGCCGTCCACCCCGGTCAACCAGAGCAGCCCTACAGCGGCGGCGCCGACATCTACGGACTGTTTCTCGGCAACGAGGTCTACCTGCTGGCGTGCCCGGCCCACTGTGATCCAGCCGCTGTCTGGCCGGTGAACCAGCACTGACCTCGGCACCCCTGACCTGCCTGGCGGACGAGCCTGCCAGCTGACACCCGTAGATCATTTACGGATGGCGCTTAGGACGATGGTCGGCCGGCAGAGGTGACGCGCTCTAGGAGAGGGTCCGGTCGGCAGTGGGCAGGACCTGTTCGGCCCAGATGACCTTGCCTTCCGGTGTATACCGAGTGCCCCAGTGCTCGCTGATCTGTGCCACCAGGAACAGTCCGCGGCCTCCCTCGTCCGTGCTGGCCGCGTACCGCAGGTGCGGGGCGGTACTGCTGCTGTCCCACACCTCGCAGGTCAAGGTGCGATCGCGCAGAAGACGCACGTGGACCGGCGCTGCGCCGTACCTTATGGCGTTGGTGATGAGCTCGCTGAGGATCAGTTCCGTGCTGAAGGCGAGTTCCTCCAGGCCCCACTCTTCGAGCTGCTCAGCCGCGCGGCTGCGCATGGCGCCGACCTCGCTCGGGTCGAAGGGAACGTCCCACTGGGCGACCTGGCCGGGCTCCAGGGTGCGTGTCCGCGCGATGAGCAGCGCGATGTCGTCGGTCGGATGGCTGGGGAGCAGGGCGTCGAGTACGGCGCGGCGGCTGGCGTTGGGGTCCCGGTCGGGGTGGCTCAGTGCCGTGCGCAGCCTTTCCACGCCTTCTGTGATGTCCCGGCTTCGCTCCTCGACCAGCCCGTCGGTGTACAGGACGAGCTGACTGCCCTCCGCCAGGTGCAGTTCCATGGTCTCGAACGGCATGCCTCCCAGCCCCAATGGGGGGCCGGCCGGTAGCTCCGAGATCGTCGTCGTGCCGTCCGGGGCGACCACGAGCGGTGGCATGTGTCCGGCCCGTGCCATGGTGCAGTTCTGGGAGACCGGGTCGTAGATGGCATACACGCAGGTCGCGCCCAGAACGCCGCTGTCGGGGGTGGTGCTGTCGCCTTCCTGGTCCATGCGTTGAACGAGGTTGTCGAGACGGGCGAGGAGTTCGTCGGGTGGCAGGTCCAAGGAGGAGAAGTTGTGCACGGCCGTGCGCAGCCGCCCCATGGTGGCGGCGGCGTGCAGGCCGTGCCCGACGACGTCTCCGACGACGAGCCCGACGCGACTTCCCGGCAGTGGGATCACGTCGAACCAGTCCCCGCCCACTCCGGACTGGGCGGGCTGGTAGAAATGCGCGACATCCACGGCACTTTGCTCGGGCAGATCCTGTGGCAGCAGGCTGCGCTGGAGCGTCACGGCGAGATGGTGTTCGCGGGTGTAGCGGCGGGCGTTGTCCATGGTGACCGCGGCGCGGCCGACGAGCTCCTCCGCCAAGGACAGGTCGTCCTCATCGAACGGTTCCGGTTTCTGCGACCGCCAGAAGTTGACCACCCCGAGCACGACGCCCCTGGCCTTCAGCGGAGCGGCGATGAGGGAGTGGATGCCGTAGTCGACGATCGCCGATGTCCGGAGCGGGTCCTGGGCGTGCCAGCCTGGCGCGTCATGGAGATCGGGTACGAGCTCGACCGTGCCCGTACCGTAGCCACGGGCCTGCGGCGTGGACGGCAGGAAGTCGATCAGACTGCCCAGCGGGTACAGCGGGTGATCGGAGCGGATGCCGTTGACCGCCGTGCGCCGCATGTCGGCGCCTGGGCCGGGCTCGTCGCCGTTCAGCACCGGGTCGGCCAGGTCGACCGTCACGAAGTCCGCGAACCGGGGGACGGCGACGTCGGCCAGCTCCTCTGCGGTCCGCACCACGTCGAGCGTGGTGCCGATGTCACCCCCGGCGTCGTAGAGCAGCTTGAGCCGTCTGCGGGCCGTTTCCGCCCGGCTGCTCAGGAGCTGCATCTCGGTGGAGTCGCGGATGGTGACCGCCGAGCCCTGCGGGCGGCCCCCGGGTCGGGTGGGCCGCTGATTGACGACGAGGAGTCGGTCTCCGGCCTCCAGCACTTCGTCGGTGGCGATCCGGCCGGACAGCAGCAGGTCCGCCATCCGGTGGTCCATGCCGACCTGGTCGACGGGGCGTCCTTCGGCGTCATCCGGCAGGTCGAGCAGCCTTGCGGCCTCGTCGTTCGCCAGGAGTAGTCGTCCTTCGCCGTCGGTGATCAGCACGCCTTCGCGGACGGTGTGGAGCACCGCGTCGTGGTGCTCGTACATGCGGGTCATCTCCTGCGTGCCGAGCCCGTGGGTCTGGCGGCGGAGTCTTCGGCTGATCAGCGCCGTACCGACGGTGGCCAGTGCCAAGCCGCCGGCGATGGACAGGAGTATGACCGGAAGCTGTCGGTTGGCGATGCCGGTCACGCTCTTCACGGTCAGACCCGCCGAGACGAGGGCGACGACATCGCCTTCGGGCGAGGTGACCGGCACGACCGCCTGGATCTCCTTGCCGAGCGGCCCCTGCACGCTCTCGGTGTGCACCTGGCCGGCGAGCGAGGGCTCGATCGTGCCGACGAACCGCTCGCCGATGCGATCGGGGTCAGGGTGGCTGTAGCGGATGCCTTGGGTATCCATCACCACGATGAAGTCCACCCCTGCGGCCTTGCGCGTCTCCTCGGCAAGAGGCTGCAGAACCGAGGACGGGTCCGGCGTCTTCAGCGCTTCCCGTAGGCCCAGGGACTTCGCGAACGTCTGCGCCACGGAGACCGACCGGTTGCGCGCCTCCCGGTCGATGTCGTGCCGCGACTGCAACACCAGGGCAAGCAGAGCCCCGGCGGCGAGCAGCACCACGATCGCCACCTGAAGGACGAAGACCTGCCCGGCGACGCTTCCGAATCTCCTGCCTAGGCTCGACCGCACCGGTACGCCGGACACGAGAGGCAAGACGGGCTCACAACCCCAGTTGTAACACCTTCCCGCGGCCTGGTCTTCCGATGCTCACCGTACGCGTCTGGGCCGCCTCACAGAGTCTCCGCTTCCAAAGGGCTGTGGGAACGGGCGACCAGGCAGGGGTGCGCCTTGTCCCTAGCGGGACGTTGCGTCCGGTCCAGCGCGGGAAGGTGGAGACCGGCTTCCGGGCGGTGCAGGGCGGTGCCTCCGCCTCCCCGTGGCGGGCGAGAGAGACGGGCCGGCGCAGGACACTGCGGCCCGGTCCGGGACCGGTCACTGGACCTCGGGATCAGCGGGAGGGAACGGTATGGCCTACGAGGGCCGCACCTACCACGGCATCCAGCAGGGCCCGGAGAGCGAGGGGGAGTGGCATCCCGCCCGGATCCTGGTCGAGGAGCCCGATTTCGGCCCCACCGAGCGGCAGTACGGCGTCACCGTGCTCCGCGAGCTGGCCGAGCCGGAGCACGGCGGCTTCGGGTGGGGCTACAACGGCGGAGGCACCAGCGCGGCGGCCGCGGCGATCCTCGCCGATGCCCTCGACTCGGGCGACCCGGACAAGTGCGGCATCGGCTGTGCCTCCTACCCCGAGGACCAGGTGCTCGCCGATCTCCGGGAGGACTTCTGCGACGAGGCCCTCTCGCAGTTCTACGACCGGTGGCGCCTACGCCGCAGCGTGATCCTGCGCTGGGCGCGGACCTGGTACCTGCAGCGCGGCATCGGCGAGCTGCCCGCCGCCCTGCGCGAGCTCCCGCCGCTCCAGAGCCGGACCTGACGGTGGACTCGCCGAGGACCGTGCGGCCGGGCGGGTCCCTGCGGGCCCGCCCGGCCGGCGCCTTCCGAGGACGGAGCGCCCCGGCGCCGGCCATAGCCCCGAACAGCCCTGAGCGGCGGGTCGACCCGGACACGGAGACCTGGTGGCACCTGCCCCCGGTCGTCCCGGCCGGGATGCAGGAGGTCCAGGTCCGCGCGCCGGACGGGTACGACTTCGCCCGCCTGGTCTGGCAGGTCTGTGTCCCGTGCCGTCTCGGGCTCGTCGCGAAGATCCGGGTCACCGGGCCGTGGCAGCACCACGGGTACGGCACCCGCATGATCCGGTTCGCCTGGACGGCCGCGGCGGATACGGCTGGACCACGACGCAGCAGTCCGAGGACGGGAAGGCGTTCTTCCCGGTCGTTGCCGAGGCGATGGGCGTGGCGCTCCCCGCTCGGTCCCACCGGTGCGAGCACATGCGGGCCTGAGAGCCCAGGGTCTCCGTGCCGGCGCGGCGGCTCGATCCGCCGCCCCGCTGAGTCTTACGAGCTGGTGCGTGATTGCGGTTGAGATGCGCGGTCCTGAGCTGGTGGTCTTGTCAGGCGGTGGTGTTGCGGTCGGAGACGAGGCCGGCGATGGACCGGTAGGTGTCGGGCAGGCCATCTCGCCGATGTGTCCAGCGGGTCAGCAAGCCGATGCCGGGCACCTGCCCCCGCCTCGCGTTTCCTGGCCCCGCCACGTGCTTCGTGACGGCGCCCCTCGACAGCGGCCTGCCACGGGCCGGCCAACTCCTCGACCAGACAGCCCAGATGCTGACAGGAGATACCGGTGAACAGCTGATGCGTGAGGACGTGCCGGTTGACCATGATCACCAAGGGCTGGATCATCCCACCCTCGCGCGATCACCCCTCAACCGCAATCACGCACCAGTTTGTGAGGGTCAAGGCCCGTCGATGGCGATCCGGCCCGGGTCATGACCAGTGCCGCGTGGCCGAAGCGGTCCCAACGTGGAGGAGTACGGGCTGGTCAGCCCGGTGGCATCGGCGCGATCGGCCAGTGGCCGTGCCCTGGCATGACCGACCCCTCCCCGCACCGTCAGCGGAGGCATGGCGCTTGGGACGCGAGCCGATGTCCCGCACGCGGAAAGTGCCTTCCGTCTGGACCGACAGAACCCCTCAGCAAGGTTCATCGTCCCAGTTCAGAAGGCACTTTCGCGTTCCCGGCCGGCAACCGGTCTCACACCGGGTGACACGGCGAGGTCAACTGAACGGCGTCAGGGGCTAGATCTGGTCGAACCTCCACTTCTGGTTGGCCGCGGTGGTGCTGCAGGTCGCCTGGGTCAGCTGGATGTCGTCAGCGGTGGAGGCCTGGGGAATGGTCAGGCACTTGTCGCTGAGGACCGAGACGATCCGGTAGGCGCCGAGCCCGGCCGGCTGGAGCTTCCACTTCTGGTCCGACGCACCGGCCACGCACGTCCACTGCTGGACGTCGGCGTCGTTCGTGGAGAGCAGGTCCAGGCACTTGTTGCTGTGCTGCGCGGTGAGGGTGAAGTTGTCGCTGCCCACATCCGTCAGCTGCCACTGCTGGTTGCTGCCGCCGGTCTCCCCGTACTGGATGACGGCCGCTCCGTCGGCGGTCGACTCGTATCGCACGTCCATCCGCTTCCCGCTGTGCTCGCTGGTCACGGTGTAGGTGCTGCCGCTCACCGGGGCGGGCCACCCGGTCCCGGGCGCGTTGAAGGTGATCGCGTCCAGGTCGAAGGAGTCCGCCGACGGTGCCCGGAAGACCGCGTACACCGTCTGGGTTCCGGCGGTGTCGGTGACCGCGACGGGGGCGAGGTCGACGTAGTTGTCCCATCCGCCGGTGGACGGGACGGGGCTGGTGGCGAGGAGGGTACCGGTCGGCGAGCCGGACCGGAGCTCGATGGAGCCGCCCGTGTTGGAGGGAGCCGAGACCCGGAAGGTGACGGACTCGACGCCGCCCAGGTTCAGGGGCTTGAAGGAGATCCAGTCACCGTCCGAGATGTCACCGACGCGCTTGCCGTTCTGGGCACCGCTCTGTTCGACGACCCGGACCCCGGACTGGCCGGTGAAGTACTCGGCCTGCTTGTGGCGGGGCTGCAGCACCACGGTCGTGGTGCCCTTCAGACCGTCGTCGTCGGTGTAGTCGGCCGACAGGACGAGGTAGGTGTTGGCGGTGGCATCGTGGCCGGAGCCGCTGGTGGGGATGCTCCCGCTGCACCCGGTGTACCGGCCGGTGTCGTGGGCGTGGCTGTCGTGGCCGAGTGCGACGGTCACCGCGACCCTGGAGCAGTCGACGGCCCCGTCCTCGGGGTCGGTCACGCTGATCTGGTAGTCGACGGTGTCGCCGAAGTCGAAGACGCGGCCGTTGACCGGGGTGGTGAAGGTGACCGTGGGGCGGGTGTTGCCGACAATGATCGGTACGCTCACGCTGGCCGACTTGCCGCCGCCGTCGGTGACCGTCAGGCGGGCGGTGTAGGTGCCGTTGGCGGTGTAGGTGTGCGTGGGGTTCTGGCCGGTGCCCGTGGATCCGTCACCGAAGTCCCACGCGTAGGTGAGCACGTCGCCGGCGTCCGGGTCGGCGGTGCCGGCGGAGGAGAAGGTGACCTGCAGCGGAGCCTGGCCGGAGTCGGGAGTGGCGCTCGCCTTGACCAGCGGAGTGCGGTTGCCGGCGACGTAGTCGATCCGGTAGATGCCGTCGTCGGTGTTGGAGCTCGAGTAGCCGATGCCCCATTCGGCGACGTACATCGCGCCGTCCGGGCCGAACTTCATGTCGATCGGCGAGCGCAGACCGAGCTCGGCGACGAAGGGGTTGATCTTCAGGAGGTCGCCCGCGGAGTCGAGGCGGAACTCCTTGACGAAGTTGCGGCTCCACTCGTAGAAGAACGGCGTCTTGTCGTAGTACTTCGGGAACTTGCGCTCGGAGGTGCTGGCCGCGTCGTAGTGGTAGAACGGGCCGCCCATCGGGGCCGCACCCGTGCCGCCGTCGATCTCCGGGAACTCCTCGGAGGCGTGGTAGTCGTACCAGACCTGCGCGGGCTTGGCCGCGGGCAGGTTCGTCAGGCCGGTGTTGTTCGGCGAGTTGTTGACCGGGGCCGCGCAGTTGAACTTCGCTCCGGAGGCCCCGGTGGCGAAGTTGTAGTCGTTGAAGGGGACGTTGTCACCGACGCAGTACGGCCAGCCGTAGTTGCCCGGAGCCTTGATCAGGTTCCACTCGACGGTGCCCTCGGGGCCGCGGTTGGGGTCCTCGTACTGCGCGTCGGGCCCGTAGTCGGCGGCGGAGATCCAGCCGGTCTCCGGATCGACGGAGAAGCGGAAGCTGTTGCGGAAGCCCATCGCGTAGATCTCGGGCCGGGTCAGCGCGGTGCCCGGCGCGAACAGGTTGCCGGAGGGGATCGTGTAGCCGCCGGCCGCCTCGGGGTGGATGCGCAGGATCTTGCCGCGCAGGTCGTTGGTGTTGCCGGACGAGCGCTGGGCGTCGAACTTCTCGCGGCCCGGCCGCTCGTCGATGGGCGCGTAGCCGGTGTCGAACGGGTTGGTGTCGTCGCCGACACCGATGTAGAGGTTGCCGCCGGGTCCGAAGTGGAGGTAGCCGCCGGTGTGGCCGGGCTCGTACTCCCCCCGGTAGGCCGGGACCTCGATTACGGTCTGCGCGCTGGCCATGTCGAGCGTGTCGTCGGCGTTCACGGTGAACCGGGTGACCCGGTTGATCTCGGCGGTGCCGGCGGGCGAGTGGTTGATGTAGATCCACCGGTTGGTGGCGAAGTCCGGGTCCAGGGCCAGGCCGACGCCGCCGTCCTCGCCCTCGTGGTAGACGTCGAGCTGGGCGGCGATATGGGTCTCGGAGACGTCGTCGTGGGTGTGGATGACGTTCACCTTGCCCGAACGGGAGATGTAGAAGACCTCTCCGTCGGGGGCCACGTCGAGCTGCATGGGCTGGTCGGGGGCGCCGTCCAGCGTCACCTTCTGGTAGCGCTGCGAGACGGTGCCGCCGCAGTCGCCCTCCGCGGCGCCCGCCGCCCACTTGAGGCCGCCCAGGAGGTGCTGCCGGAAGAACGGCTCGGAGTAGGAGGACGTCTCGTGGCCCATGGCGGTGGCCCAGACCTTGCCGCCCTCGGCGTTGCGGCACCAGGAGATCGGGTGGTCGGCACCCATCTTGGCGCCGCCGGCGTCGTAGGTGGTCTCGTCCGCCGTGACCAGGACGTGCACGTCACCACGCGCGTTCTTGTCGAAGTTGTACCACTCCTCGGTCCGCACCCAGCGGTCCGGAAGGCCGACGGTGGACGGGTGCACCTTGTCCGCCACCTTGGCCGTGCCCTGGACGACGCTGGAGTACGACGTCGCGTGCGCGCCGCCCATGACGACGTCGTCCCACCAGGGGAACGAGCCCTCGATGTTCATGTCGGTGGCG
Source organism: Streptomyces sp. NPDC056361 (assembly GCF_042262805.1). Taxonomy (NCBI): domain Bacteria; kingdom Bacillati; phylum Actinomycetota; class Actinomycetes; order Kitasatosporales; family Streptomycetaceae; genus Streptomyces; species Streptomyces sp. NPDC056361. The sequence continues at coordinate 2,029 of NZ_JBHJQI010000042.1, read as the reverse complement.
TTGTGGACGGCGACGATGCCGTGACCGCTGCGCACGTAGTCCTGGGCGGCGGTGCGCTGGGCCTCGGTGTCCCAGACCATGCCCGAGGACTGGAGCATGACCACGGCGTCGTACGTGTTCAGGGTGGTGGTGTTGAAGACGTTGGCGTCGTCGCTCTCGTCCACCTGGAAGTCGTTGGCGGCGCCGAGCTCGTTGAAGGCCTGGATGGCCGCGTCCATGGAGCTGTGCCGGTAGGCCCCGGCCGCCGTCTTCGTGAACAGGAGGACCTTGAACGCCGGGTCCTCGACGGCTTCGGCGTAGGTGCCGGGTATGAGGAAGGCACCGAGGGTGGTGACGGTGAGGGCTGCGAGCGCGCGGCTCAGTCTTGATCTCGATCTTTGCACTGGGATCTCCGTGATGAGGAGGGAGAGACAGAGGTGCGGGGCTTCAGAGGGTGCGGAGGAACGCGAGGCCGCTCGTGGCCAGTTCGTCCTGGCCGGCCGCGAGCGGGCGCCAGATGGACGCGGCCGTGGCGATGGTGGTGTTGTCCGGTGTGAAGGACTCGATGACCAGCGGGCCGGTGTAGCCGGCGTCCTCGACCGCCGCGGCGAACGCGGTCCAGTCGAAGTGGTCGGCGCCGGGGGCGCCTCGGTCCGTGCCGCACACCTGGATGAGGGCGATCCGGGAACCCGCGTCGCGGATCGCCTGGGTGGGGCTCCTTTCCTCGATGTTGAAGTGGTACGTGTCGAGTGCGAGGCCGCACTCGTCGGGGAGGGCGTCGAGGGCCTGCTCGACGGTGTCGAGCAGGCTGGTCTCGTAGCGGTTGAGCGGTTCGACGCCGACGCGTACGTCGCGCGCCCCTGCGTAGGCGAGCACCGGGCGGAGGTTCTCCCGCAGCTCGGCGAGGACGGAGCGGCGCTCGTCCGCGTCGAGCTTCCAGGTGCGCACCACGGAGGTGTAGGCGGGACCGCTGATCGTCGGGGGTGCAGGCGTGCAGGACGTCGATCAGGCCGGACGTGATCAGTTCCGTGACCGTCTCGAAGGCCTTCTCGGCACCGAGTGCCTGGGCGCTTTCCGTGGCATTCGCCAGGTCCGCTCCCGCGACGCCCACCAAGCGGGCGCCGGCCTGTCGTGCGGCTCGGGCATGGATCCGGTCGATGAAGCCAGTTCCGACGATACTCGCCCTGACTTCCGCTGACCATCATCGAATGTCTCGCACGTTCTGGATCCTAGAGATGACTTATGATGAACGTCAATCATAAGTCTGATGAGGGATGTGAATACTGGCGTCATCGATCAGCTGCAACACCGACAGGGACGGAGGGCAAGGGAGTTGACCACCGAACCGGCAGGCGCCGGTGCCCTGCCGATCCACGCGACGGCCGCGCCCGTGCCCAAACCGAGCTGGTGCAGCTCACCGGCCTCGCCAGATCGACCGTGACCCAACGACTCGACGCACTGGCGGACCAGCGGTGGATCCGGCCGCTTGACCGTCCGACCGGCACCGTGATCCGCCGCTACGAGCGCGAACGACCCGGCGAACTGATCCACGTCGACGTGAAGAAACTCGGCCGCATCCCCGACGGCGGCGGACACCGCGTCCTGGGCCGCGACGCCGACAGACCGGTCCGGGGCATGGGTTTCGACTACGTCCACTCCGCCGTCGACGACCACTCCCGCCTGACCTACAGCGAGATCCACCCCGACGAGAAGGTCGCCACCTGCGCGGGCTTCCCGGCCCACGCGGCCGCGTTCTTCCACGACCACGGCGTCACCCGCATCGAACGCGTCCTGACCGACAACGCCTGGGCCTACCTACGGCCCTACACCTCGAACACCGAACGGAGCGAAGCCCTGACAGACTTCCTCCACACCTACAACCACCACCGCAGCCACCCCGCAATCGGAGGCGAGCCACCGATCAGCCGCGTCAACAACCCTGCGGGTCAATACACCTAGAGCGTGTCTCTTTGATCGGTTGGTCAGTTGATCGGATGTGTCCGTCCGGTTAGTGATCACTGATGCGATGTGGGACCGGATCGAGCCGCTG
>NZ_JBHJQI010000041.1:0-60080 GCF_042262805.1 Streptomyces sp. NPDC056361 | reverse complement strand
CCCCGGCGGTGTACGCCGGGGCCCTTCCGCATGCCTGTGTCCCTCCCGTGGCGGCGCTACTCCGGACCGACCCGGAACAGCGCCCACACCACCTTGCCCTGGAGCGTGCCGGCGAGGGGGTGCCACCCCCAGCTGTCGCTGAACGAGTCCACCAGGAACAGTCCGCGCCCCGACTCGGCGGAGAAGTCCTCCTCGCCGCCGCGCGCCTCCGGGCTCTCCCCGCTGGGGTCGCGCACGGCGCACACCAGGCGCGAGGCCCAGCGCATGAGGTGCAGTCTGACCGGCGGGTTCTGGCCTTCCTCCGGGGGTGCTTCGGTGGGTACGGCGTGGCGCAACGCGTTGGTGACGAGTTCGGAGACGACCAGGGCCACGTCGTCGAAGCGTTCGGTCAGCTCCCAGCGGTCGAGCGTCGCGCTGGTGAACTTCCGGGCCCCGCGCACGGCTTCGTACCGGGCGGGCAGGGCGCAGGACGCGGAGGTGGAGACGGCGCCGGGATCGAGCGGCGGTAGGCCCTGCCGTAACGGCTCGAGCACGGTCGATCCATTCGTCCCCATGCGAGGCACTCCCGGGAATCGCGACTGTGGTGCGACAACACGAACGAGTACGCGGCTGCGCGGGGTCCATGGTTCCGAATGCGACCACTGGATGCAAGGGCAGATGCACGTGCACGCGCCGGACCTGTCCGTCCCTGTGTGGAATCTGTGCATAAGTCGTCCGCCCGACGGGGGGAACTTTCCGCGATGTGCGCGCCGTGTGCCCGCGAGTGCCCGGATCTCGCCGCCTTTCCGTAATCGAATGTGTACGCGCTGAAGCGTTTGGTGGCAGAATCCGGGGCTCGACGGGGGCTCGACACCGTAAAGGGGAGGCTGGGAGCCGTGACCGCAGGCGAATCGAGCGGAGCGAGCGGGAGCGTGGTGCGGCGCATCCTGCTGGGCTCCCAGCTGAGGCGGTTGCGCGAGTCGCGCGGCATCACCCGCGAAGCGGCCGGCTATTCGATCCGGGCGTCCGAATCCAAGATCAGCCGTATGGAGTTGGGGCGGGTGAGCTTCAAGGCCAGGGACGTCGAGGATCTGCTCACGCTGTACGGGGTCGGGGACGAGGCCGAGCGCGGCTCGCTCCTCGGGCTCGCCCGCGAGGCCAACGTCGCCGGCTGGTGGCACAGTTTCGGCGACGTCCTGCCGGGCTGGTTCCAGACGTACATCGGCCTTGAAGGCGCCGCCTCCCTCATCCGCGTCTACGAAGTCCAGTTCGTCCACGGCCTGTTGCAGACCGAGGCGTACGCCCAGGCCGTCGTCACCCGGGGCATGCCCGACGCCCCGCGCGCCGAGATCGACCGCCGGGTCGCGCTGCGCCTGGAGCGCCAGAAGGTGCTCGTCTCCGAGCGCGCCCCGCAGTTCCACGCCGTGCTCGACGAGGCCGCGCTGCGCCGCCCCTACGGCGACCGGGCCGTCATGCAGGGGCAGTTGAGGCACCTGATCGAGATCTCTGAGCACCCCGGCGTCACCCTCCAGGTGATGCCCTTCAGCTTCGGCGGCCACGCGGGCGAGAGCGGCGCCTTCACGATGCTGAGCTTCCCCGAGTCCGACCTCTCCGACATCGTCTACCTGGAGCAGCTCACCAGCGCCCTCTACCTCGACAAGCGCGAGGAGGTCGCCCAGTACCAGCGGGTGATGGAGAAGCTCCAGAAGGACGGTCCGGATCCGGCCGAAAGCCGGGACCTTCTCCGGGGTCTCCTCCAACTCTCCTGATACATCAGTACGATGACGCCACATCAGTCGCACTGCAGGTAGCGGGTAGAGGGGTCTTCCACCATGTCGCACTTCACCGACCTGGCCCACCAGTACATCGACGGCGAGTGGAAGCCGGGCAGCGGCTCGTGGGACATCATCGACTTCAACCCGTACACCGGGGAGAAGCTCGCGTCGATCACCGTCGCCACCGCCGACGAGGTCGACCGCGCCTACCGGGCCGCCGAGCGCGCCCAGGCCGAGTGGGCCGAGACCAACCCGTACGCGCGCCGGCTCGTCTTCGAGCGCGCGCTGCGGATCGTCGAGGACCGCGAGGAGGAGATCGCCGAGACGATCGTCGCCGAGCTCGGCGGCACCCGCCTCAAGGCGGCCTTCGAGCTCCACCTCGCCAAGGAGTTCCTGCGCGAGGCGATCCAGCTGGCGCTGCGCCCCGAGGGCCGCATCCTGCCCTCGCCGGTCGACGGCAAGGAGAACCGCGTCTACCGCGTCCCGGTCGGCGTCGTCGGTGTCATATCCCCCTTCAACTTCCCCTTCCTCCTGTCGATCAAGTCGGTCGCGCCCGCGCTCGCGCTCGGCAACGCGGTCGTCCTCAAGCCGCACCAGAACACCCCGATCTGCGGCGGCACCCTCGTCGCCAAGGTCCTGGAGGAGGCCGGCCTGCCGGCCGGGCTGCTGAACGTCGTCGTCACCGACATCGCCGAGATCGGCGACGCGCTCCTGACCCACCCGGTCCCGAAGGTGATCTCCTTCACCGGCTCCGACAAGGTCGGCCGCCACGTCGCCACGGTCTGCGCGCAGAACTTCAAGCACGCCGTCCTCGAACTCGGCGGCAACAGCGCCCTGATCGTCCTGGAGGACGCCGACGTCGACTACGCGGTCGACGCGGCCGTCTTCAGCCGCTTCGTGCACCAGGGCCAGGTCTGCATGGCCGCCAACCGCATCCTGGTGGACCGCACGCTGGAGGAGGAGTTCACCGAGAAGTTCGTGGCGAAGGTCAAGACCCTGCGCGTCGGCGACCCGGCCGACCCCGCCACCCACATCGGCCCGCTCATCAACTCCCAGCAGGCGGAGTCCGTCTCCTCGCTCGTCGACCAGACGGTGGCGGCCGGCGCCACGGCCCTGCTGCACGGCGCGGTCGACGGCAACCTCGTCTCCCCGTCCGTCCTCACCGGCCTCGCCGCCGACTCCCCGGTCCTCGGCCAGGAGATCTTCGGCCCGGTCGCCCTCATCGTCCCCTTCGACGGCGAGGAGGAGGCCGTCCGGATCGCCAACGACACCCCGTACGGGCTCAGCGGCGCCGTCCACACCGGGGACGTCGAGCGGGGCGTACGGGTCGCCAAGCGCATCCACACCGGCATGATCCACATCAACGACGGCACCGTGCACGACGAGCCGATCGTGCCCTTCGGGGGCGAGAAGCACTCGGGCATCGGGCGGCTCAACGGCGACGCGATGGTGGACACGTTCACCACGCAGAAGTGGATCTCGATCCAGCACGGGCGCAGCCGCTTCCCGTTCTGATCCCGCCCGCGCGAACCGATGGCGGGTTTCCCTTGCGGACAGAAGTTGTCCGCAAGGGTCCGTAACGTGGTCTGTGTCGAAAGAAACCACGACCACGTAAGGCGGACAGCATGGTTGCCCTTGTTCCCATCGAGGCCCCCGGTGACGAGCGCGGCGCGTTCCTCAACTTCATCGAGGAGCAGCGCGCCGCGCTCCGCCGCTCCGTCCACGGACTCACCGAGGAGCAGGCGGCCGGACGCCCCAGCGCCAGCGAGCTCAGCCTGTCCGGCCTGATCAAGCACGTCGCCGAGGTGGAGCTGAACTGGCTCCGCCTCGCGCAGCAGCGGCCGAACGAGCGCCAGCGCACCCAGGACACCTGGGGCGACGGCTTCCGGCTCGTCGAGGACGAGACGATCCCGGAGACCATCGCCTTCTGGGCGGGCGTGGCCAAGGAGACCGAGGACTTCGTCCGCTCCGTGCCGAGCCTGGACGAGACCTTCCCGCTGCCCGAGGCGCCCTGGTTCCCCAAGGGCGGACGGGTGTCCATCCGCTGGATGCTGCTCCACCTGGTCCAGGAGACGGGCCGGCACGCCGGTCACGCGGACATCATCCGCGAGTCCCTCGACGGCAAGGGCTCCTTCGCGCTGATCGCGGCCGAGCGGGGCAGCGGGCAGGAGTAGGGCATCCCGCGCGCGTACCCTGGTCGAAATTGGCTAGGAGGTACGGCGATGTCGGCGATCCGGCTGCTCGTCCTGGGTGCGGTCAAGCAGCACGGCCGCGCCCACGGCTACCAGGTGCGCAACGACCTGGAGTACTGGGGCGCGCACGAGTGGTCCCATGCCAAGCCGGGGTCGATCTACCACGCGCTGAAGCAGATGGCGAAGCAGGGACTGCTGCACGCGCACGAGGTGGCGCAGAGCGAGGTCGGCGGCCCGCCGCGCGTCGAGTACGAGCTGACGGAGCGGGGCACGGAGGAGTACTTCGCGCTGCTGCGCGAGGCGCTGACCACCTACGACCAGAAGATGGACGTCCTGTCGGCGGGCATCGGCTTCATCGTGGACCTGCCCCGCGAGGAGGCCGCCGAGCTGCTGCGCCGCCGGGTGCGGGCGCTCGACGAGTGGCGTGCCTCGGTCACGGAGTACTACACGCCGGAGGGCGGCCCCGCCCAGCTCGGGCACATCGGCGAGATCATGCACATGTGGGTCCACTCGGCCGACGCGGGCAAGGAGTGGACGCTCGGCCTGATCGAGCGGATCGAGGGCGGGGCGTACGTGTTCGCCGGCGAGGGGGAGCCCTTCACGGGCGTGCTCGCCGACGGCGAGGAGAACCCCTTCGCGACCTGAGCGGGCCCCCGGGGGATTCCACTCATCAAGTTTGACTAGCTGATGCCGAGGGCATACCTTGCTCCGTCGGCGGCGACTGGTCAAATTTGACTAAGAGGATTTCGGGAGGAATTGACATGGCGGCGGATGCGATCCTCGTAGAGGGTGCGCGCAAGCGGTACGGGACGAAGGACGCCCTGGCCGGCCTCGACCTGACCGTCGGGCGCGGCACCGTCCACGGGCTGCTCGGTCCCAACGGCGCGGGCAAGACCACGACGGTACGGATCCTGGCCACCCTGCTGCGCCACGACGAGGGCTTGGTGCGGGTGGCCGGACACGACGTGCGGACCGAGGCCGGGGAGGTGCGGCGGCGGATCGGGCTGCTCGGGCAGCACGCGGCCCTCGACGAGGAGCTGGGCGGGCGGCAGAACCTGGAGATGTTCGGCAGGCTCCACCACCTGGGCGCCCGGCGTGCCGGGACGCGGGCCGACGAGCTCCTGGAGCGCTTCGGCCTCGCCGACACCGGGCGCAAGCCCGTCCGGCAGTACAGCGGCGGCATGCGGCGGCGGCTCGACCTGGCCGCCTCGCTGATCACCGAGCCCGAGGTGCTCTTCCTCGACGAGCCGACGACCGGGCTCGACCCGCGCGGCCGCGGCGAGGTCTGGGAGTCGGTGCGCTCGCTCGTCGGCGGGGGCACCACGGTCCTGCTGACCACGCAGTACCTGGAGGAGGCCGACCGGCTCGCGGACCGGATCTCGGTGGTGGACGGCGGCCGGGTGGCGGCCGACGGCACGGCCGACGAGCTCAAGGCCCGGGTCGGAGCGGACCGCATCGACGTGGTCGTACGGGACGCGGCGCGGCTCGACGAGGCGGCCCGGCTGCTGCCCGCGGCGCGCGGCGAGGTGGCCGTGGACGCCGACCGGCGGCGGCTCAGCGCGCCGGTGGAGGACCGGATGGCCTCGCTCGCCGAGACCGTGCGGGCCCTGGAGGCGGCCGGGATCGAGGCGGAGGACATCGCCCTGCGGCGGCCGACGCTGGACGAGGTCTTCCTGCATCTGACGGACGGCGGCCCGGACCGGGAGCCGTCCCGGGGGACGGAGGTGACGGCGTGAGCGCCGCGTACGTGGTGGGCGACTGCTGGACGATGACCCGCAGGGAGCTGGCGCACTGGGCCCGGCAGCCGGTGCAGGTCCTCGTCGGGCTCGTCTTCCCGGTGATGATGCTGCTGATGTTCGGCTATCTGGTCGGCGGCGGACGGGACGTCGACGGCGACTACGTCGACTTCCTGGTGCCCGGGATGCTCACCCTGACCATGGTGTTCGGGCTCGAAGGCACCATGACGGCGGTGACGCGCGACCTGGAGAAGGGCGTGGTCGACCGCTTCCGGTCGATGCCGATGGCCGACGGCGCGGTGCTCGTCGGCCGGGCTGCCGCCGACATGCTCCAGTCCACGGTGGGGCTGCTCGTGATGGTCGGCGTCGGGTACGCCATCGGATGGCGGGCGCACGAGGGGCCGGCGAGCACCCTGGGGGCCTTGGGACTGCTGCTCCTGCTGCGGTTCGCGATGCTCTGGATCGGGATCTTCCTCGCCCTGGTCGCGGGGCGGGCCGAGCTGGTGCAGGCCGTGCAGATCCTGGTCTGGCCGCTCGGCTTCCTCTCCAACGCCTTCGCCTCGCCGGAGTCGATGCCGGGCTGGCTCGGCACGTTCGTGGAGTGGAACCCGATGTCGGCGACGGCGACGGCGACCCGGGAGCTCTTCGGCAACCCCGGCGGCGAGCCGGGGCACGTCATGGCCGCGGTCGTCTGGCCGCTGGTTCTGCTGCTCGTCTTCTTCCCGCTGGCGGTGAGGAGGTTCGGCCGGCTCGGGAAGTAGTCGCACGGAGGTGGGAACCCGGAGGCGGCGAGCGGTGTATTCAAAGCAGCGGTTCACCGCGGGCCGCCCGGGGGACGACAGGGGGACGTGCGATGCGCAGGCCGGTGGCAGTGGCCGGCGCCGTCGTGGCGCTGGTGATGGTGATGCTGAGCGGATGCACGGGGCCGGGGGAGGGCCCGAGGCAGGGGGCCGGGGCGAGGGGTTCGGGATCCGTCGCGTCGGCGGGGGCGTTCGGGGCGCCGCCCCGGATCCCGTCCGGGGAAGGGCTGCCCGGCTGGGCGCACAGCCTGGGATTCGCCCGGGACGGCAGCGGGTTCGCGCTGCTCGTCGGGTGCGTGAGCGCCGAGGCGGCGCCGGGGAGCGGCTTCTGCCGGCAGCAGGTGGCCGTGCGGGACGCGGGGGCGGAGGAGTGGGCCGTGCGGCGGTCGCCGCTGCCCGAGATACCGGTGTCGGAGGGCGTCTCGGCGAACCTGCTGGCGCTCGGGCCCGGCCGGGCCCTGATCGAGGACGGCGGCGGCGACCGGCCGGAGCGGACCTGGTTCACCCGGGACGGAGGTCGGAGCTGGCACCCCGTGGACCGGCGGACGGTCGGCGAGGCCGCGGGGATACCCGCCGGCGCGGTGCTCACCACCGAGTGCGCGGCACCGGCCGGGGCGCTCCCCGACGCGTGCGTACGGGAGCGGCTGGTCGTGGTGTCGCCGCAGGACGGGCGGCGCCGCACGCTGGCCGGGGCGCCGCTTCTCGGGGCGCACCCGCAGCCCGCGGGGCAGCCGGAGCCCGACGGGTCCTGGTGGGTCTCGGGGACGGATCCGCTGTCCGGGCGGGTGGCCGTCGCCTTCTCCCGGGACGCGGGCCGGAGCTGGACGGTGAGCCGGCTGCCGAGTCCGACGGACCGGCCGGGGTGGCGGGTCGTGGTCGCGGTCGGACCGGACGCGGTGTACGCGGCGGAGATGGGGGAGTTGACGGGCGGCGAGCCCGTCAAGAACCCGATGAGGGCGCTGCACCGCTCGGTCGACGGCGGCGTCACGTGGCAGCGGATGTGGACCACGGGCCCGAAGAAGGAGCCGCGCACGCTGATGGGCCTGCCGGTGCCGGGCCCGGGCGGCCGGGTGGAGATCGGCGGGGAGCTGTCCGGGTACGCGAGCGTGGACGGCGGCCGTACGTTCGCCGGGCTCGGCGGCGGCCACTACGTCCGCCGCACCCCGCTCGGCCTGCTGCGCGAGGGGTCCCGCTGTCAGTACGCGCTGACCGCGGACGGGGTGCGGTGGTCGGAGTTCCGGCTCGCCTGCGGGGACGGGGCCGGCTGAGGGCCGGCCCCGGGGCGGCTCAGTGGTGGAAGGAGGTCGCCGCTTCCGTGTCGGCGGTGAGCGGGCCGGACTGGCTGCGGAGTTCGGGCAGGAGTTGGTGAAGGTCCCGGGCGAAGAGGTCGGCGAGGTCGGCGGAGAAGCCGTTGCGGCAGACCACGCGCAGGACGGAGAGGTCCTCCCGGTGGGCGGGGAAGGTGTAGGCGGGGACCAGCCAGCCCTGTTCGCGCATCCGCCGCGAGACGTCGAAGACGTTGTAGGCGGTGACGTCGGGGGTGGTGGTGAAGGCGAAGACGGGCAGTTCGTTCCCGCGGGTGAGGAGGCGGAAGTCGCCCATCGCCTCGATCCGTTCGGCGAGGCCCCGGGCCACGTCCCGGGCGGTCTGCTGCACCGCCCGGTAGCCCTCCCTGCCGAGCCTGAGGAAGGTGTAGTACTGCGCGACCACCTGGGCGCCGGGGCGGGAGAAGTTGAGGGCGAAGGTGGGCATGTCGCCGCCCAGGTAGTTGACGCGGAAGACCAGTTCCTCGGGGAGTTCGGCGGGCGAGCGCCACAGCGCCCAGCCGACGCCCGGGTAGACCAGTCCGTACTTGTGGCCGGAGGTGTTGATCGAGGAGACGCGGGGGAGGCGGAAGTCCCAGACGACGTCCTCGTCGAGGAAGGGGGCGACCATCGCGCCGGAGGCGCCGTCGACGTGGACGGGGATGTCGAGGCCGGTGCGTTCCTGGAGGGCGTCCAGGGCGGCGCAGATCTCGGCGACCGGCTCGTAGGAGCCGTCGAAGGTGGAGCCGAGGACGGCGACGACGCCGATGGTGTTCTCGTCGCAGAGCGCGGCGGCGGATTCGGCGTCGAGGTGGAAGCGGTCGCCCTCCATGGGGACGAGCCGGGCCTCGACCTCCCAGAAGTTGCAGAACTTCTCCCAGCAGACCTGGACGTTCACGCCCATGATCAGGTTGGGGCGGGCGCTGCCCGGGTAGCGGTCGGCGTTCCGCTTGGCCCAGCGGCGCTTGAGGGCGAGGCCCGCGAGCATGCAGGCCTCGCTGGAGCCGGTGGTGGAGCAGCCGACGGCGGTCGCCGGGTCCGGGGCGTTCCACAGGTCGGCGAGCATGGCGACGCAGCGGCGCTCCAGTTCGGCGGTGCGCGGGTACTCGTCCTTGTCGATCATGTTCTTGTCGCGGCACTCGGCCATGAGGACACCGGCCTGGGGCTCCATCCAGGTGGTGACGAAAGTGGCCAGGTTGAGCCGGGAGTTGCCGTCGAGCATCAGCTCGTCGTGGACGAGCTGGTAGGCGCTCATCGGCGGCAGCGGTCCGTCCGGCAGGCGGTGGTGCGGGGGAGCCTCGGTCATGCCGCCGACCGGGTTGGCCTCCCCGTAGAAGGGGTTGAGCGAGAGCCGGCGCTCGGGCGGGGAGGGGTGGGGACCCTGGTGGAGCGGCATGGGGTACTCCTTCTGTCCGGTGGGGGCCCGCCCGGTGGGGGCGGGGGATGCGGGGGCGGGTGGTCAGCGCAGGGAGTTGCCCTGCTGGTCGAGTTCGAGCTGGGGGCGGCCGGTGACGATCAGCCAGGCCGGGAGGGAAGCGAGGCAGAGCAGGGTGAGCATCGCGGCGGAGGGGGCGAGGATCGCGCCGGTGAAGAGGCTGATCCAGCCCTGCCGGGTGGTGGCGAGCAGGACGCCGAGGACGGCGGAGGCGACCGCGACCGCCGGGTGGACCTCGGGGACCAGGGCCTGGGCGAACAGCCCGAAGGCGGCTCCGATGAAGACGGCGGGGAAGATCCGGCCGCCCCGGAAGCCGCAGGACGCGGCGACGACGAGGGCGACGAGTTTGATCACGGCCATCTTGGCGAGTTCGCCCGAGGACCAGCTGCCGATCGACGCGGTCAGCTCCTCGACCTCTTCCAGGCCCTTGAAAAGGGTCAGCTGCCCGCCGACGGCACCCAGCAGGCCGAGCACGAGGCCGCCCAGGGGCAGCATCAGCATGGGGTGGCGCAGGCGCCCGAAGGCGGCGTGGAGGTGGGGGAAGAGGTAGCAGCAGCCGAGGCCGAAGACGGCCGCCGCGGAGGCGATGACCAGGGCGGCGAGCAGGTCGCCGTAGCCGGGGTCGGTCAGCGGCGGCAGACCCATGTCGAAGCTCGGGCCCACCAGCAGCTGGGTGGTCATCGAGCCGGTGCCGGCGGCGACCAGCGGGGCGAAGAGCCGGTCCCACAGGGAGCCCTGGCCGGGCCGGCCCGCCAGGGCCTCGGACAGGATGAGGGCGGCCGCCACGGGCGTCCCGAAGAGGGCTCCGACGGTGGCGGCCGAGGCGAGGGCGACCCAGGCGGCGGCCGGGACCGCGGGGGAGATCCGGTGGCCGAGCCAGTAGATGAGGGCGATGTTGCTCGCGATGATCGGGTTCTCGGGGCCGAGGCTGACGCCGCCGGCGAGCACGAGGACGCTGGCGAGGAGGAGCCCCGGCACGATGCCGACGGGGAGCGGCGCTCCGCCGAGGCCCATGGAGGCCGGGTCCGGCCCGGCGTGTCCGGGCACCTTCCAGACCACGAGCCCCACGGCGACGCCGGTGGCCGTGAGCATGCAGATGATCCAGAGGGAGGAGTAGTGGCCGATGCCGAGGGCGTCCGGCAGGTCGTTCCAGAGGACGCCTTCGAGTTGCTCCGCGAGGGTGCTGACCCCCAGGAACAGCAGGCTCGCCAGCAGCCCGACCACGAGTGCGGGCAGCACCTGGGGCAACAGGATCCGCAGCGGGGTCTCGGCGGCGCCGGACGTCGGCGCGGGCGGAGCATGATCGGTGGCCACCGACCCACCATAAGTGAGCAAAAGCCGCATAACATCCCGAGATTCGGGCCGGAGGGGACTTGCACCTCACGTCGCGTCAGGTCCGAGGCTGTCCCGCGTACCGACAGAGAAAGGGGAGGAAAGCCGATGGACCACTCCGTGGGACGGGTCGCCGGGCTCGCCGGGGTCACGGTGCGCACCCTGCACCACTACGACGCGATCGGGCTGCTCTCACCGAGCGGCCGCAGCGCGGCGGGGCACCGCCGCTACGACGACGCGGACCTCGACCGGCTCCAGCAGATCCTGTTCTACCGGGAGCTCGGCTTCCCCCTCGAAGAGGTCGCCGTCCTCCTCGACGACCCGCACGCCGACCCGCAGGAGCACCTGCGGCGCCAGCACACCCTGCTGACCGCGCGGATCGGCGAGCTCCAGAGGATGGCGGCGGCCGTCGAGCACGCCATGGAGGCGAAGAAGATGGGCATCAACCTCACCCCCGAGGAGAAGTTCGAGGTGTTCGGGGACAAGGACCCCGAGCGGTACGCCGAGGAGTCCGCCCGCCGCTGGGGCGGCACCTTCTCGCACGAGCTGGCGCAGGCCCGCGCCGCCACGTACGGCAAGGAGGACTGGCAGCGCATGAAGGGCGAGGTGGACGCCTGGGGCGCCGCCTACGCGGCCCTGATGGACGAGGGCCGCGCCCCCGGCTCCGAGGAGGCGATGGACCTCGCCGAGGCCCATCGCCGCCACATCACCACCTGGTTCTTCGAGTGCCACCCGAAGACCCACGAGGGCCTCGCGGAGATGTACGTCGCCGACGAGAACTTCCACGCCTTCTACGAGTCGATCCACCCCGGCCTCCCCGAGCACCTCCTCGGGGCCGTCCGGGCGAACGCGGCCCGCCGGGCCGCCTGACCGGAGCGGGGCCGCCCGCCGCGCGGGGGGCCGGGCTCCGCCCAGGGCGGCCCGGCCCCCGGCGAAGGGACCGGTCTCGCCATGAGGCCGGTCCCAGGAGCCGGACGGTCAGGCGTGCGGAGCGATCACCACCGCCGTGCCGTAGGCGCAGACCTCCGTGCCGACGTCCGCCGCTTCCGTCACGTCGAAGCGGAACATCAGCACGGCGTTCGCACCGCGCGCCCGGGCCTGCTCCACCAGGCGTTCCATGGCCTGGTTGCGGGTCTGCACGAGGGTCTTCGTGAGGCCCTTGAGCTCACCGCCGATCATGGACTTCAGCCCGGCGCCGATCTGGCTGCCCAGATGGCGCGAGCGCACGGTGAGCCCGAAGACCTCACCGATCACCTGCTGGACCTCGTGTCCCGGCACGTCGTTCGTGGTCACGACCAGCACGTCGGGGTGCGGCCCCTGGCCGCCTCCGTACTCCTCGATGCCCATCGGCATGCACCTCCTGATCCCCTACCCTCAGGGGCGGGAGCCCGGTCCGCATCCCGTGGGATCCGGGTGGAACCGGGGGCGTCCCGCCCGCGTTGATAGCTTGGGACCAGCCGTCCCCCACACCCCCACCGACCGCAGGAGCCCGGAACCCGTGAACACGCTTGCCCTCGGACCGAGCTGGCTGGACCCGGACTATCTGATCCAGACCTTTGGTCTGATCGGTGTCCTGGTGATCGTCTTCGCCGAGTCCGGTCTCCTCATCGGGTTCTTCCTGCCCGGCGACTCGCTCCTCTTCACCACCGGCCTCCTCGTCACCACCGGCAAGCTGGACACGCCGCTGTGGCTGGTGTGCACCCTGGTGGTGGCCGCCGCCGTCGTCGGCGACCAGGTCGGCTACCTCTTCGGCCGGAAGGTCGGCCCGTCCCTCTTCAAGCGCCCCGACTCCAAGCTCTTCAAGCAGGAGAACGTCGAGAAGGCGCACGAGTTCTTCGAGAAGCACGGCCCGAAGTCGCTGATCCTGGCCCGCTTCGTCCCCATCGTGCGGACGTTCACGCCGATCATCGCCGGTGTCAGCCGGATGAACTACCGCTCGTTCATCACGTTCAACGTCATCGGCGGCGTGCTGTGGGGCGCCGGCGTGACCCTGCTCGGCGCCTCCCTCGGCAAGATCGACTTCGTGCACAAGCACATCGAGATGATCCTCGTCGGCATCGTCCTGATCTCCGTGATCCCGGTCGTCATCGAGCTCCTCCGGGCCCGCTCCCAGTCCAAGAAGGCGGCCCAGGCCGAGAACGACCACGACGCCCCCGGCACCCCGAACCCGGGCGGGTCCCGCGGCGGCCGCCACGCCAAGCGGTAACGACAGCCCCTAGAAGCCTCGGGTCCGCTTCGCCGCCCGCCGCGCAGACGCCGCGGCGGGCGCCTGCATGAAGAGCCGGGCCAGCTCGCTCCCCAGGTTCACCCCGATCGCGATGGCCAGGGCCAGCGCCGCCGCCTTCGCCAGCGAGGCGAAGCCCTGGTCCAGGTTGTTCTGGGCGATGGCGAGCACGCCGAAGTACGTCGCCGAACCCGGCAGCAGCGGGCCGATCGCCGCCGTCACGTACGGCAGCGACGAGGTGTGGTGGTAGCGGGCGATCAACTGCCCGAAGAGCCCCACCAGGCCCGCCGCCACCGCCGTCGCCATCACCGTCGACCCCTGCGCCGTCACCGCGATCGACGCGTAGATCACCCACGCGACCCCGCCGTTCAGCGTCGCGAACAGCACCGTCGACCGCGACTGCTGCAGCAGGACCGCGAAGGTCGCACACAGCACCATCGACGCCAGGATCTGCGTCACCGGCCGCTCCACCGCCCGCAGCGCCCCCTCGGGGTTCAGCTGCGCGTCGAACTGCACGGCGACGTACAGCACCGACAGCACGCCCACCACGATCGCGACGAAGAAGTACGCGACCTCCAGGAGCCGCGCCGAGGCCGTGATGTAGAAACCGGTCAGGCCGTCCTGCACGGCCGCCACGAGCGCCCGCCCCGGAATCAGCGCGAACAGGCCACCGGTGATCACCGCCGACGGCCGCAGATCCGCGTGCAGCAGCGTCAGGAGCACCCCCATCGCCGCCGGCGGCATCGCCGCCACCAGGAACTGGTAGAACTCCGGCAGGCCCCGCCCCGCGCACAGCCACGCGAGCCGGTCGCCGAGCACCGCGCCGAGCGCCGCCACGAAGAACACCGTCGGACCGCCGCCGAGCAGCACCGAGGCCGCACCGGCGAGGACCCCCGCCGCCGCCGTCAGCACCCACCCCGGATACGGATGCCGGTTCCGCCGTATCTCCGCGAGCCGCCGGTACGCCTCCTCCGGCGACACCTCGTGCGCCCGCGCGTTGATGTCCGCGAGCAGCTGGTACACCGCCGCGAGCCGCGTGTAGTCCGTGCCCCGGCGCCGTACGGTCCGGTTCGCCGTGATCGGGTCGTCCACGAGCGACGGCTGGTACGTGACCGACAGCAGGGTGAACGTCACCGTCGGCTCCACCCGGTCCAGACCGTACGAGCGGCAGATGGCGAACATCGCCGCCTCGACGTCCTCCGCGCCCTCCCCGCCCGCGAGCAGCAGCTCGCCGATGCGCAGGGTCAGGTCGAGCACGCGCGGCACCGAAGGCCCGGACTCGTCCTCCTTGCCGGCCGACTCCGGCACCGGCCGCTCGTGCACCGGCAGCCGCAGCATCGTCCGCATCCGGTCCTGCCACGGCGCGTCCTGCGAGAGCCGCACCAGGGGAACCCCGTACGCCGGGGTGAACACGGGCGGCGAGGTCTTCGCCGAGTACGTGGCGGGCGTCGCGAACGCCGAACCCTCCTGCTCCGCCGGCTGCTCCGCCGTCATCCCCGGCGGTAGCGCGAACTCGGAGGTCGGATGCTCCTCCTCGGGCGGTGCGGGCTGCTCCACCCCGGCCGGCGGGACGAACGCGCTCCGCGCCTCGTCCGACTGCGGCTTCCGGTCCTCAGGAGCCTCTTCGGGGCCCTCCGGCTCCGCCACCACTCTCTCCGCCTCATCCCCAGGGAATCGTGAATTCCAGTATGAAGGTGCGACGGACGTGCGAAAGGCGGTACACCCGGAGAGGTGCACCGCCTTCACACGATCACGACAGCAGGGGCTCAGTGGCCGCCCTGCTCCTTGGCGCGCGCGTAGGACTTCTCGATCTCTTCCTCGGCCTCGGCGCGGCCGACCCAGTCGGCGCCCTCGACGGACTTGCCCGGCTCCAGGTCCTTGTAGACCTCGAAGAAGTGCTGGATCTCCAGGCGGTCGAACTCCGCCACGTGGTGGATGTCCCGCAGGTGCTCCATGCGCGGGTCCGTCGCCGGGACGCACAGCAGCTTGTCGTCGCCGCCGGCCTCGTCCGTCATGCGGAACATGCCGATGGCGCGGCACTTGATCAGGCAGCCCGGGAACGTCGGCTCGTCGAGGATGACGAGCGCGTCCAGCGGGTCGCCGTCCTCACCCAGGGTGTTCTCGACGTAGCCGTAGTCGGTCGGGTAGGCCGTAGACGTGAAGAGACGACGGTCCAGACGGATGCGACCGGTCTCGTGGTCGACCTCGTACTTGTTCCGCGATCCCTTGGGGATCTCGATGAGAACGTCGAACTCCACGGGTGGCTCCTCCTGAATCAACACAAGTGAATGCTCGCGACGACGCGCGGTGATTAAGTGTCCCTCACGCACGTGTGTGATCGCGAAAGGGGCTGGTCAGCAGATGCCGGAGCCGAGAACGTGGCAGCTCACGGCGGGCTCCGCCGCCCTCGGACTCGCCCTGGCGGCCGTGGCGGTGACCGCGGCCGGACCATGGGACGGAGGTCAGCGTACGGCGGAGCGGGCCCGCGCCGCCGCCCCCGCGACGGGTGTCACGCGTCACGCCGCCGCTCCGGCCCCCGCCGCACCCCGCCGCCCCGCCCCCGCGCCCAGCGCCCCCGGCGTCCTCGCCGCCCTGCACGCCCCGGCGCCCGCGGGAAGCCCCGCGGACCTCGCCCGCGTCCTCGCCCCGCTCCTCGCCGACCCCGGCCTCGGCCCGCTCCGCACCGCCTCGGTCGTCGACACCGCCACCGGCGGGCAGCTGTACGGCCAGGGCGCCGCCACCCCCATGACCCCCGCCTCCACCGTCAAGATCGCCACCGTCGCCGCCGCGCTCTCCGCCCTCGGCCCCGACCACCGCATCGCCACCACCGTCACCGCCGCCCCCGACGGCGGCGCCGTCACCCTCACCGGCGGCGGCGACCCCACCCTCGACCCGACCCGCCTCAAGGCCCTCGCCACCGACACCGCGCGCGCCCTGAAGAAGCAGGGCCGCACCTCCGTACGCCTCACGTACGACACGCACCTCTACCAAGGCCCCGAACTCCACCCCATCGGCCCCAACGAGAACATCGCCCCCGTCGTCGCCCTCATGACCGACGAAGGCCGCCTCGACGACAGCCGCAGCGGCCCCGCACCCCGCAGCGCCGACCCCGCCGGCGACACCGCCAGGACCTTCGCCGGCCTGCTCGCCCGAGCCGGCGTCAAGGTCACCGGCGACCCCGTGCCCGGCCGCGCCCCGCAGAACGCCCCCCTCGCCCGCACGTACTCCGCGCCCCTCGCCGACCTCGCCGAGCGCACCCTCACCCACAGCGACAACGACCTCGCCGAAGCCCTCGCCCGGCAGACCGCCCTCGCCCACCGGCGCCCCGCCAGCTTCCAGGGCGCCGAACGGGCCGTACGCGACGAGATCGCCCGCCTCGGCCTCCCCGTCGCCGGGGCCCGCTTCGCCGACGGCAGCGGACTCGACCGCCGCGACAAGGTCTCCGCCGCCCTCCTCACCGGGCTCCTCACCCGCGCGGCCGACCCCGCCCGCCCCGCCCTGCGCCCCGTCCTCACCGGCCTCCCCGTCGGCGGCTTCACCGGCACCCTCGCCGGCCGCTACGGCGCCGCGCCCGCGGGCGCCGGATTCGTCCGCGCCAAGACCGGCACCCTCACGGGCGTCAACACGCTCTCCGGCACCGTCGTCACCCCCGACGGCCGCCTCCTCGCCTTCGCGTTCCTCGCCGGCCGCACCCTCTCCCCGTACGAGGCCCAGCCCGCCCTCGACCGGCTCGCCGCGGCACTGGCCGGAACCGACTGACACCTGCCCCGACCCGCACCGAACCGACACCGATCGGGCGCCGAGACCGTACGGTTGACGCATGACGAGCACCGGTGGCGCAGGCACATCAGGGATGGTCGACTGGAACCTCGCGGTCGCGACCGCGACCCGCCTCGTGCGGCCCGGACCCGAAGTCAGCCGCGACGAGGCCCGCGAGGTCGTCGCCGAACTCCGCAGGCACGCCAAGGCCTCCGAGGAACACGTCCGCGCCTACACGCGGATGATCCCCGAAGGCGTCGCCCCCCACGACACCCCCGTCCTGGTCGTCGACCGCGCCGGCTGGATCAAGGCCAACGTCGCCGGCTTCCGCGAACTCCTCACCCCCCTCCTCGGCAAGATGCAGGACCGCCGCGCCGGCACCTCCGGCAGCGCCGTCCTCGGCGCCGTCGGCGGAAAGGTCACCGGCGTCGAGCTCGGCATGCTGCTCTCGTTCCTCGCCTCCCGCATCCTCGGCCAGTACGAGACCTTCGCCCCCGCCACCCGCGACCTGCCGGCCGGCGCGAACGGCGGCGGACGCCTCCTCCTCGTCGCGCCCAACATCGTCCACGTCGAACGCGAACTCGACGTCTCCCCCCACGACTTCCGACTCTGGGTCTGCCTCCACGAGGAGACGCACCGCACCCAGTTCACCGCCGTCCCCTGGCTCCGCGACCACCTCCAAGGCGAGATCCAGTCGTTCCTCGCGGCCACCGACGTCGACCCCGGCACCGTCGTCGAACGCCTCCGCGAAGCCGCCCAGACCCTCGCCGGCGGCCGCCCCGAAGGCGAGGAGGGCGAGCCCGCCCCCTCCTTCGTCGAGCTCGTCCAGACCCCCGAGCAGCGCGAGATCCTCGGCCGCCTCACCGCCGTCATGTCCCTCCTCGAAGGCCACGCCGACTACGTCATGGACGGCGTCGGACCCGAGGTCGTGCCCTCCGTCGCCGAGATCCGCGAGAAGTTCCAGCAGCGGCGGGCCCGCGGCGCCTCCCGCCTCGACCTCGCCCTGCGCAAGCTCCTCGGCCTCGACGCCAAACTCCGCCAGTACCGCGACGGCGAGCGCTTCGTCCGCGCCGTCGTCGACCAGGTCGGCATGGACGGCTTCAACCGCGTCTGGACCTCCCCCAACACGCTCCCCACCAAGACCGAGATCGCCGCCCCCGCCGACTGGATCGCGAGGGTGCACCGTAAGGCAGACTCGTGAGACAGGTGCGGCAGACGACGTAGGAACACGTGAGAACACCCCACCAATCACCCATCCGAGGGACCCTGGGCAGGGGGTGAGGCGTGCAATGCTCGGGTAACGGCCGGGTTTCTGTCACCATCGTCGCACTCTGAGTGACCGAAACCCCCTTTCCGACCGTTAAGACTCCGACCGAGGCACCCCACCCCATCACGAAGGGCACCGGACATGGGTCCCCATCCTGCGGTCGCGGCGATACGCCTGGCGGTCCGCCGCGTACTCCACGACGTTCTCACCGAGCACCAGACCGACCCCACCACCGCACCCGACGCACCCGCACCCCTGGTGCTCGTCGCGTGCTCCGGAGGCGCCGACTCCATGGCGCTCGCCTCCGCCCTCGCCTTCGAAGCCCGCAAGCTCCCCGTGCGGGCCGGCGGCATCACCGTCGACCACGGCCTCCAGGACGGCTCCGACAGCCGCGCCACCGAGGTCGCCGGACGCATGACCGCCCTCGGCCTCACCCCCGTCGAGGCCGTCACCGTCACCGTCGGCCGCGAAGGAGGACCCGAAGCCGCCGCCCGCGACGCGCGCTACGCCGCACTCGACGCCGCCGCCGCACGCCACGGCGCCACCGCCGTCCTCCTCGGCCACACCCGCGACGACCAGGCGGAGACCGTCCTCCTCGGCCTCGCCCGGGGCTCCGGCATCCGCTCCCTCTCCGGCATGGCCGCCGTCTCCGGCGCCACCCGCCGCTACCGGCGCCCCTTCCTCCAGCTCGACCGCCAGACCGTCCGCAAGGCCTGCATCGCCCAAGAACTCGCCGTCTGGGACGACCCCCACAACAGCGACCCCGCGTACACCCGCTCCCGGCTCCGCCACGAAGGCCTCCCCGCCCTCGAAAAGGCCCTCGGCAAAGGCGTCGTCGAAGCCCTCGCCCGAACGGCCCAGCTCTCCCGCGACGACGCCGACGCCCTCGACACCTGGGCCGCCGACGCCGAGACCGCCGTACGCGACGAAGCGGGCGCCCTCGAATGCGCCAAGCTCTTCGGGCTGCCCCCCGCCGTACGCCGCCGCGTCCTGCGCCGCGCCGTCATCGCGGAGGGCGCTCCCGCCGGCTCCCTCTTCGCCCGCCACATCGAAGAAGTCGACCGGCTCATCACCGGATGGCGTGGTCAGGGAGCCATCAACCTGCCCGGCCGCGTCGAAGCCCGCCGCCAGGGTGGCAGACTGGTCATCCGGCAAGGCTGACGCACGCTGCAACGAAAGTGACCCGGGTGAACGAGAAGGACATGGGCACCGACCTCCAGTCGGTGCTCATCACCAAGGAAGAGATCGACGCCAAGCTGGCTGAGCTGGCCGCGAAGATCGACGCGGAATACGCGGGCAAGGACCTGCTCATCGTCGGTGTCCTCAAGGGCGCCGTGATGGTGATGGCGGATCTGGCTCGCGCCCTTTCCACCCCCGTCACCATGGACTGGATGGCCGTCTCCTCCTACGGCGCCGGCACCCAGTCCTCGGGCGTCGTCAGGATCCTCAAGGACCTCGACACCGACATCAAGGGCAAGCACGTCCTGATCGTCGAGGACATCATCGACTCCGGCCTGACCCTGTCGTGGCTCCTGTCGAACCTCGGCTCGCGCGAGCCCGCCTCCCTCGAGGTGTGCACCCTGCTGCGCAAGCCCGAGGCCGCCAAGGTCGCCATCGACGTGAAGTGGATCGGCTTCGACATCCCCAACGAGTTCGTCGTCGGCTACGGCCTCGACTACGCCGAGAAGTACCGGAACCTTCCGTTCGTCGGCACGCTCGCCCCGCACGTCTACGGCGGCTGAGCACCCCGCCGGCGGTCCCGCCGTTCGGGGAACCCGCACCGCCTTCCCCCCGTTGAACCATGGGAAGGCGGTCGCGGGCGACGATGCTGAGGTACCGTCCGAAGAACAGCTTTTTCACATAGCAGCACTCACAGCAGCATTTTCCTACGGGCAGGAGGGACGGGGCGTTCTCGCCCCGTATGGATGGACGTGAAGCGATACTTCCGTGGGCCGGTCATGTGGATCGTGCTGGCCGTCCTCGCCGTGGTCGTGCTGATGCAGGTCGTCGGCTCGTCCGAGGGCTACAAGACGGTGGACACCGGCAAGGTCGTCCAGGCGATCGACAAGAACCAGGTCAAGCAGGCAAAGGTCACCACCGGCGACGAGCAGATCATCAAGATCGAACTCATCGACGGCCAGAAGATCGACAAGAGCAGCAAGGTCCAGGCCAGCTACATCGGCAGCCAGGGCGTGGACATCGCCGACAAGCTCCAGGAGAAGTTCGAAGCCGGGCAGATCGAGAAGGGCTACACCGTCTCCCCGACGAAGCAGTCGCCCTTCGTCTCGATCCTGCTCTCGCTCCTCCCCTTCGTCCTGATCGTCGTCGTCTTCCTCTTCCTGATGAACCAGATGCAGGGCGGCGGCTCCCGCGTCATGCAGTTCGGCAAGTCCAAGGCGAAGCTCATCACCAAGGACACCCCGAAGACCACCTTCGCCGACGTCGCCGGCTCGGACGAGGCCGTCGAGGAACTCCACGAGATCAAGGAATTCCTCCAGGAGCCCGCGAAGTTCCAGGCCGTCGGCGCCAAGATCCCCAAGGGCGTCCTGCTCTACGGCCCGCCCGGAACCGGCAAGACGCTCCTCGCGCGCGCCGTCGCCGGCGAGGCCGGCGTGCCGTTCTACTCGATCTCCGGCTCCGACTTCGTCGAGATGTTCGTCGGCGTCGGCGCCTCCCGCGTCCGCGACCTCTTCGAGCAGGCCAAGGCCAACGCACCGGCCATCGTCTTCGTCGACGAGATCGACGCGGTCGGCCGCCACCGCGGCGCCGGCCTCGGCGGCGGCCACGACGAACGCGAGCAGACCCTCAACCAGCTCCTGGTCGAGATGGACGGCTTCGACGTCAAGGGCGGAGTCATCCTCATCGCGGCGACCAACCGCCCCGACATCCTCGACCCCGCCCTCCTGCGCCCCGGCCGCTTCGACCGGCAGATCGCCGTCGACCGCCCGGACATGCAGGGCCGCCTGGAGATCCTCAAGGTCCACCAGAAGGGCAAGCCGGTCGCCCCGGACGTCGACCTCGGCGCCGTCGCCCGACGCACCCCCGGCTTCACCGGTGCCGACCTCTCCAACGTCCTCAACGAGGCCGCGCTCCTCACCGCCCGCAGCGACCAGAAGCTGATCGACAACAAGGCTCTGGACGAGGCGATCGACCGCGTGGTCGCGGGCCCGCAGAAGCGGACCCGGATCATGTCGGACAAGGAGAAGAAGATCACCGCGTACCACGAGGGCGGCCACGCCCTGGTCGCGGCGGCCTCGCCGAACTCCGACCCCGTCCACAAGATCACCATCCTGTCCCGCGGCCGCGCCCTGGGCTACACGATGGTCCTCCCGGACGAGGACAAGTACTCGACCACCCGCAACGAGATGCTCGACCAGCTCGCCTACATGCTGGGCGGCCGCGCGGCCGAGGAGCTCGTCTTCCACGACCCGACCACGGGCGCGGCGAACGACATCGAGAAGGCCACCGCCACGGCCCGCGCGATGGTCACCCAGTACGGCATGACCGAGCGGCTCGGCGCCATCAAGTTCGGCGGCGACAACACCGAACCGTTCCTCGGCCGCGAGATGGCGCACCAGCGCGACTACTCGGAAGAGGTCGCCGCACTGGTCGACGAAGAGGTCAAGAAGCTCATCGAGACCGCGCACAACGAAGCGTGGGAGATCCTCGTCGAGAACCGCGACCTCCTCGACAACCTGGTCCTCGCCCTCCTGGAGAAGGAGACGCTGGGCAAGGAGGAGATCGCCGAGATCTTCGCCCCCATCGTCAAGCGCCCGGCCCGCCCGGCCTGGACCGGCTCCTCCCGCCGCACGCCCTCGACGCGTCCGCCGGTGCTCTCCCCCAAGGAGCTCGCCCTGACGAACAGCGCCAACGGCATCGCGAACGGTTCGGCCACCCCCGTGGACACCACCAAGGGCATCGACATCGCCCCGGTGGACAACCCCGAGGACTGACCGCCCCACCCCGGAATGGCTGCCGCGCCCCCACAGGTTTTAGCCTGTGGGGGCGCGGCTTTTCCGCGCACATCAGTCAGACGGAACGAGGCACAGAGATGACCGACCCGGTGACCCTGGACGGCGAGGGCACGATCGGCGAGTTCGACGAGAAGCGCGCCGAGGCCGCCGTCCGCGAACTCCTCATCGCGGTCGGCGAGGACCCGGACCGCGAGGGTTTGCAGCAGACGCCTGCACGCGTTGCTCGTGCATACAGGGAACTGCTGGCGGGGATGCGGCAGGAGCCCGAGGATGTCCTGACCACGACTTTTGACCTCGGTCACGATGAAATGGTCCTGGTGAAGGACATTGAACTCGTCTCCTTCTGTGAACATCATTTGCTCCCGTTCCATGGTGTGGCCCATGTGGGCTACATCCCGGCGGAGAGCGGCAAGATCACGGGACTCTCGAAGCTGGCCCGTCTGGTCGACGTCTTCGCCCGGCGGCCGCAGGTCCAGGAGCGGCTGACCACGCAGATCGCCGATTCGCTGATGAAGATCCTCGAGGCCCGTGGTGCGATCGTCGTGATCGAGGCCGAGCACATGTGCATGTCGCTGCGCGGCATCCGCAAGCCGGGCGCGAAGACGACGACTTCGGCGGTACGTGGTCAACTTCGTGACGCTACTACACGCGCTGAGGCCATGTCCCTGATACTGGCCCGCTCGTAGCGGACTGTCCGTCCTGCTCCATACCGTCCCTGATCAGCGGAGTCGATCGCTGATCAAGGGGGGCGGTATGGGGTACGGACCGACCAGCAAGATGCTGGTCAACCTGGTGGACGGTTGTGCGCAGGCCAAGAACGTGGTTTCGGGCCATGCCATGTGGACGCTGGACGGCGACCGGACGGTGCGGACCACGGTCGTGGACGTGACCGCGGTGAAGGGACGCGAGGCTGTCGAGGTGGTCACGGACCACATGGCCTTCACCGCCAGCCCGGATCTGCTGCTGCTCACGCCGGACGGATGGAAGCACGCGGCGGAGGCGGCGGGGACCGAGGTCGCCTGGACGTACGCGAAGAAGCTGTGCCGGGAGCGACTGACGATCCGGCCGGGCTACGAGTTCGGCTACTTCGTGGGTGCCACATGCGCTGATGGGACAGTCGGCAAGAACTACGTGTCGCTGGTCGTGAACGAGGAGGCCTTCGCGGCGCGCTACGCGACGGCCCTGACGGCCTGCACGGGCCTTCCGGCTCGCCTGGAGGCGGTGACCCGGCCATCCGGCTATCTGAAGCGGGAGCTGCCCGGCTTCCGCGTGCGGGTGGTCTCCTCGTACCTCTCGGACACGCTGCGGCACTACGTCGGTGGGGACGCCCACCACATGAGGCAACGCTTCCCCCGGGTGGTCCTACGGGACACCGAGACCTTCGAAGGGTTCCTCGACGGATACATCGAAGGGGACGGCTGCCCCATCAAGGGGTGGGGTGGGCGCGTGGTCACGAGCGCCAACACCCCTTTCCTGGCCGAGATCGCTCCGATCATCGGGGCACGGTTCACCCCGAGAGCCAGGGCCAAAGGAGCCTCGCGGCTCTACGTGTCGAATCGCTGGGCCGACCGAGGCACCTTCCACCCCGAGCACCACCCCCTGCACCCGCCCGAGTCCTCCTGGGTCCAGGTCCGCGAGGTTCGGCCACGACCCGCGCTCGGGGCGAAGCCGTTCACGTTCTACGGCTATCGGCTCGCACCGCACCCCACGTTCCTGGTGAACGGGCATGTCGTGCGTGGGGCCCGGTAGCGCCTAGGCCGCTGGGGCGTGGTTCTTGTCGTCGTCTTCGGGGAGCTTGCAGACGCGCTCCAGGAAGAGGGCGGCGGCGATGACGCCGATGCCCGCCACGACGGCGAGGGCGGCGTAGAGGGCTTGGTCGCGGCGGGCGGGGACGTCGAGGGAGCCGAGGAGGAAGACGCCGGTGCCGCCGTACATGCCGGCGACGATGGCGGCGACGAGGGCGCTGGCCTGGCCGAAGACGACGGCGCGGGCCGCCATGAGGGGTTCGACGCCCTTGGCGCCGGGGCGCCGCTCGCGCTGGGCCTTGAGGCGGACGCGGAGGGAGAGGGCGGTCGCGGTCAGGACGACGGCGATCACGGCGAGGACGATGGGCGCGGCGATCGGCACGCTGGGGAGCGTGCCGACCGAGTCCCAGAGTCGGGCGGCGCCCCAGGAGAGGATTCCGGCCACGAGGAACAGTCCGGTGAGCACCTTGAGCCGCAGTTGTTTCACCGGGTGTCCTTCATGTGGTCGCGGGGCGGTCTGCCACGAGCCTAACGACTACTCGGGCAGACGGAGTTCCAGGTCGACACGGGGAGTGACGCCTTCGCTGCCGAGGGCGGCGAGGAGGGCGGCGACGGTGCCGTGGCCGGGGAGCTGTGCTTCGGGGTCGACGTCGTGCCAGGGGGCGAGGACGAAGGCGCGCTGGTGGGCACGGGGGTGCGGGAGGGTGAGGACGGGGTCCTCGGAGACGACGTCGGCGTACGTGATGATGTCGACGTCGAGGGTGCGGGCGCCCCAGCGTTCCTCGCGGACGCGGTGGAAGGCCTCCTCGACGGCGTGGGCCCGCTCCAGGAGGGAGGAGGGCGGCAGGGTGGTCCGTACGAGGGTGACGGCGTTGAGGTACGAGGGCTGGCTGCCGGGTTCGACGCCCCAGGGCTCCGTCTCGTAGACGGGGGAGACGGCCTTGACCCGGAGGCCCGGGGTGTCGGCGAGGGCGTCGAGGGCCCCCTGGAGGGTCTCCAGGCGGTTGCCGAGGTTGGCGCCGAGGGCGAGGACGGCCCAGCGGGGGTTGGAGAGGGTCGTGTCGGCGGCGTCGACGGTCGCGACGACGGAGGCCGGTACGGGCTGGACGGTGGGGTCGCTCTGCGTCGGCTTCATCGTCGGCTCCGGGTGATGGTGATGGTCACGTCGTCGAAGGGCACGGTGATGGGTGCGTCCGGCTTGTGGACGACGACTTCCACCTCTTGGACCCCGGCGTGGCTGAGGCATTGCTGGGCGATGCGCTCGGCGAGGGTCTCGATGAGGTCGACGGGCTCGCCCTGGACGACGTCGACGACCTCTTCGGCGACGACGCCGTAGTGCACGGTCTTCGCCAGGTCGTCGTCGGCCGCCGCGGGGCGGGTGTCCAGGCCGAGGACCAGGTCCACGATGAAGGTCTGGCCCTCCTCGCGCTCCTTGGGGAAGACGCCGTGGTGGCCTCGGGCCTTGAGGCCGCGCAGCGCGACACGATCCACGCGAATCACTCCTGCTGTCGTAGTTCGGGTGGCCACGCAACCGGGTGCGGACGGCCGGGTGTCCACTCTCGAATCTACCTGCGGGGACCGACAGCGCTTGCCCTCGGGGGCCGTGGGCGGGTCAGACGGGGGGTTCGGCGCCGTCGGGGCCGGGTTGGTCGGGGGTGTCCTCGTCGGTGTCGGTGAGGACGGGGGAGGCGTGGTGGGACCAGAGTTTCCAGCCTTCGGGGGTGCGGCGGAAGACGTTGGTGGCGACGACGAGCTGGCCGACGAGGGGGCCGAGCTCGGCGCCGTCCTCGGCGGGTCCGCCGCTGAGGATGTTCTCGGTGCAGGTGACGACGGCGGTGCCGTCGGCGAGGGAGATCTCCAGGTCGGTGAGGAAGAACTGGATGTACTCGGTGTTCGCCATGATCAGGGCGTAGGAGCGGAGCACGTCGCCGCGGCCGGTGAGGACGGGCCAGCCGGGGTGGACGCAGGTGATGGGGGTGGCGCCGTCGTCGAGCCAGAGGCCGGAGACGCCTTCGAAGTCGCCGGTCTCCATCGCTTCGTAGAAGGCGGTGTTGGCGGCTTCTACGGCCGCCTCGTCGGTGCTGCGGTCCGTGCGGCTCACGCGGCTCCTTCGACGGCTCGGGCGACTCGTACGGCGTCGGCGGTGGCGCGGACCTCGTGGACGCGGACGGCCCACGCGCCCGCGTGGGCGGCGAGTGCGGAGACGGCGGCGGTGGCGGCGTCGCGTTCGCGGGCGGGGGGCGGGGCGGCGCCCTCGCGGGTGAGGACGTGGCCGAGGAACCGCTTGCGGGAGGCGGCGACGAGGAGGGGCCGGCCGAGGGCGCGGAGCTCGGGGAGGTGGGCGACGAGGGCGAGGTCGTGGGGGGCGAGCTTGGCGAAGCCGAGGCCGGGGTCGACGACGATGCGCTCGGGGTCGACGCCGCCGGCGACGACGGCGTCGAGGCGGGTGCGGATCTCGGCGACGACTTCGCCGACGACGTCGTCGTACACGGCGAGGCTGTTCATGTCCTGGCTGAATCCGCGCCAGTGCATGACGACGAAGGGGACCTCGGCGGCGGCGACGGCGGGGACCATGTCGGGGTCGGCGAGGCCGCCGCTGACGTCGTTGACGAGGACGGCGCCGGCTTCGACGGCGCGGGCGGCGACACGGGCGCGCATGGTGTCGACGGAGACGGTGACGCCTTCGGCGGCGAGGCCGCGGACGACGGGGACGACGCGGCGGAGCTCTTCCTCCTCGTCGACGCGGGTGGCGCCGGGGCGGGTGGACTCGCCGCCGACGTCGACGAGGTCGGCGCCTTCGGTGACGAGGTCGAGGCCGTGTTTGACGGCGGCCGTGGTGTCGAACCAGCGGCCGCCGTCGGAGAAGGAGTCGGGGGTCACGTTGACCACGCCCATGACCGCGCAGCGGTCCCACTCCGGCAGGCCTCGGGCGGTTCCCCGGTCGATCGTCGTACTCATGTGTCCAGCGTAGGGCCCAGGGGCGAGATCAGGCCGCGCGGACCTCGCGCTCGCCCGTGGGGGCGGTGACGATGTGGGTGCAGGGCCGGGGGGCCCGTGCGGGGCGCTTGCGGGTGAAGGGGCGGGGCAGGGAGAGGTTCACGAAGCCTTCGGCCTGCATGGCGGCGAAGCCGATGCGGGGCAGGTCGCGGCTGGTGCGGTAGACGACGAAGCGGGGTTCCCAGCGTGGCCGGAACTTGGCGTTGAACTTGTAGAGCGACTCGATCTGGAACCAGCGGGAGAGGAAGACGAGGAGTCCGCGCCAGACGCGGAGGACGGGGCCGGCGCCGATCTTCTCGCCGCGGGCGAGGGCGGAGCGGAACATGGCGAAGTTCAGGGAGACGCGTTCGATGCCGAGGTCGGGGGAGGCTTGGAGGGCGGCGACGATGAGCAGTTCGTTCATGCCGGGGTCGGCGGAGCGGTCGCGGCGCATGAGTTCGAGCGACATGCCGTCGGGGCCCCAGGGGACGAAGTGGATGATCGCCTTGAGGTCGCCGTAGGGGGAGTCGGTGTCGTCGGCGTCGTCGGTCTTGTGGGCGGTCGCTATGACGGCGTCGCCGTCGCCGGGGGCGCCGATGCGGCCGAGGGCCATGGAGAAGCCGCGTTCGGTGTCGGTGCCGCGCCAGTCGGCGGCGGCGCGGCGGACGCGGGCGAGTTCGGCCTCGTCGAGGTCGCGGACGCGGCGGACGCGGGTGGTGTAGCCGTTGCGCTCGATGCGCTTGACCATCTGGCGGACGTTGCGCATGGCGCGGCCGGAGAGGGAGAAGTCGGCGACGTCGACGACGGCCTCGTCGCCGAGTTCGAGGGCGTCGAGGCCGGTCTCGCGGGTCCAGACCTGGCCGCCGGTCTCGGAGCAGCCCATGACGGCCGGGGTCCAGGAGTGGGCCTTGGCCTCGTCCATGAATCGTTCGATGGCCCCGGGCCAGGCTTCGACGTCGCCGATGGGGTCGCCGCTGGCGAGCATGACGCCGGAGACGACGCGGTAGCAGACGGCGGCCTTGCCGCTGGGGGAGAAGACGACGCCCTTGTCGCTGCGGAGTGCGAAGTGGCCGAGGGAGTCGCGGCCGCCGTGCTGGTCGAGGAGGGCGCGCAGTCGGGTCTCGTCGGCGGCGGTGAGGCGGGCGGCGGGGTGTTCGGGGCGGAAGGCGAGGTAGATGGTGGTGAGGGCGGTGAGCATGCCGAGGGCGCCGAGGGAGTAGCCGACGGTCCAGTCGACGCCCTTGGTGTAGCCGACGGGGCCTTCGACGCCGAAGAGTCCGTACAGGACGTGTTCGAGGCGGTCGGCGAGGCTGGGGTCGCCGATGACGCGGCGGGGGTGGGCGCTGACGATCACGAGGCCGAGGGCGATGGAGCCGGCTCCCATGACGACGAAGTTGGCGAGGGCGCGCCAGCGGCTGCGGGGGTCGGGGAGGGCGGCGAACTCACTCCGGTGGCGTAGCAGGAGGGTGAGGAGTGCGAGGGAGAGCAGGGCGCCGAGGACGGAGTGGCGCCAGACGAACTGGGCCAGGCCGCCGAGGGGGAGGAGGACGACGGCGGCGCGCCAGGCGCGGCGCTTGTGGCGCTTGAGGCCGTGGGCGAGGAGCAGGAGGAGGACGCCGGCGCTCAGGGAGAGGGCGGCGGAGAGGGGGCCGAGGGTGCCGGGGAGGACCTCGGCGACGGCGTGCATGCGGCTGGCGCGGAAGCGGGGGAAGACGCCGGCGGCGATGTCGATGAGGCCGATGAGGGTGCAGGCCGTGCCGACGAGGGTCGGGACTTTCTCGGGGGCGGGGCCGCGGAGAATCCGGCGTACTCGAACCGGAACCATTCCGGATTTGTCCCCATCTACCGTGACAGACATGGCTTCCCGTGCTCCCGTGGTTCCTGTGGTCCCGCGAGGGGTCCTGCGAGGGTTCTCGACTCCGGTCGGGCCCCGGTCGCGTGTGCGGCGGGCCCCTCCGGCTGGTGCGCCTTCTAGGACGGAGCCGTGCGGAGTCGGGTTCATCGGTGCGCAGGAAATTCTCGGAAAGAAGGCTCGGACGCCTCATGGGTCTCACCAGCAACAAGGTCCTCTGGTCGGCTGTGGTGCTGGCCGTGGTGCTGTTCGCGGTCACGGTGGTGCTGTGGCCGCGGCTCGCGCGCGGTGGGTGGCGGAGCGTGGTGGGGCGGGTGGGGCTGCTGCTCGTGACGCAGGTGGCGCTGTTCGCGGCGGTGGGCCTGGCGGCGAACCGGTCGTTCCTCTTCTACGGCTCGTGGGCGGACCTGTTCGGGCAGGAGCAGGACATGGGGGTCGTCGTCGACCACGGGGCGGGTTCGAAGGACGTACGGGTG
This sequence comes from Streptomyces sp. NPDC056361, assembly GCF_042262805.1. Lineage (NCBI taxonomy): Bacteria > Bacillati > Actinomycetota > Actinomycetes > Kitasatosporales > Streptomycetaceae > Streptomyces > Streptomyces sp. NPDC056361. The sequence goes on along the minus strand of NZ_JBHJQI010000041.1, from coordinate 31,254 downwards.
GTGGGGACGCAGGCGCTCGACGTGCCGGGCGGCGGCCGTCCGGCGGTCGGCGGCCAGATACAGAAGGTCGTCATAGCGGGGGACCGGTCGGGCATCGTCTCGCCGGCGTACGTCTACCTGCCGCCGGAGTACTTCCAGGCGCGGTACGCGAAGCGGACGTTCCCGGCGGCGGTGGTGCTCACCGGGTACCCGGGCACGGCGGAGAACCTGATCAAGGGGCTGAAGTACCCGAAGACGGCCTACCTCCAGGCGAAGGAGGGCCGGATGCAGCCGATGGTCCTGGTGATGCTGCGGCCGACGGTGGCGCCGCCGCGGGACACCGAGTGCGTCGACGTGCCCGGGGGCCCGAAGACGGAGACCTTCTTCGCCGAGGACCTGCCGAGGGCCGTCTCGGAGACGTACCGGGTGGGGACGAAGCCCCGGAACTGGGGGTTCATGGGGAACTCGACGGGGGCGTACTGCGCCCTGAAGATCGCGCTGCACCATCCGGACCGGTTCTCGGCGGGGGCGGGGTTCTCGGCGTACTACCGGGCCGCGGAGGACGTGACGACCGGTGACCTCTTCCACGGGGACGAGGCGCTGCGCCGGCGGTCGGACCTGCTGTGGAGCCTGGACCACCTGCCGCAGGGGGACTCGTCCTTCCTGGTCACGACGTCGAAGCGGGGCGAGGACAACCTGAGGGGGACGCGGGAGTTCGTCCGGAAGGTGAAGAGCCCGGCGAAGGTCTCGTCGATCACGCTGGAGAGCGGCGGCCACAACTTCAACACGTGGAACCGCGAGATCCCGCCGGGCCTGGTCTGGATGGGCGGGAAGCTCAGCGCGGGCTGACGCTCACCGCGGGGTGGCCCGGCGCAGCGCGCGGTGGACGCCGGCCGGGGTGAGGACGCCGAGCGGCGTCCCGTCGGCGCCGGTGACCGTGAGGCGGCCCGTGTCGTGCTGGAGGAGCGCGGCGAGGGCGTCCTTGAGGGAGGTCCCGAGGGCTACTTGGGCGTCGCCCTGGTACCCCTCGGGGCCCCCGGCGTACCGCTCGGTGCTTTCTCTCCAAGAGTCGAGGTCGGCCTCGGTGACGGGGGTGACGGCGAGCCGCTTGAGGCCGCGGTCGCTGCCGACGAAGTCCGCGACGTACGGGGTGGCGGGGGAGCCGAGGACGGTCGCGGGGGCGTCGAACTGCTCGATGCGGCCCTGCCCGTAGACGGCCATGCGGTCGCCCATCCGGACGGCCTCCTCGATGTCGTGGGTGACGAGGAGGACGGTCTTGCGGACGGTGGCCTGGAGGGCGAGGAACTCGTTCTGGAGGCGCTCGCGGACGACGGGGTCGACGGCGCCGAACGGCTCGTCCATGAGGAGGACGGGCGGGTCGGCGGCGAGGGCGCGGGCGACGCCGACGCGCTGGCGCTGTCCGCCGGACAGCTGGGCGGGGTAGCGGGAGCCGTACGTGGCCGGGTCGAGGCCGACGAGGTCGAGGAGTTCGGCGGCACGCGCGCGTGCAGCGGCCTTCTTCCAGCCGAGGAGGGCGGGGACGGTCGCCGTGTTGTCGAGGACCGTGCGGTGGGGGAAGAGCCCGACCTGCTGGATGACGTAGCCGATCTTGCGGCGCAGGGCGACCGGGTCGACGCCGGCGATGTCCTCGCCGTCGACGAGGACGCGGCCCGAGGTCGGCTCGACGAGCCGGTTCACCATCATCATCGTGGTCGTCTTGCCGCAGCCGGACGGCCCGACCAGGGTGACGAGTTCGCCCTCGGCGACTTCGAAGGAGAGGTCGTCTACGGCCGTGGTGCCGTCGGCGTACCGCTTGGTCACGTGCTCGAACCGGATCATGGTTCCCCATTCTGGCCCCTGGGCACCGGGGGTGTGTGAAGGGCGTGTTGCCGCATTGTGGCGGGTCCGGTGGATTGTCGGTGGCGGGGGTTAGGGTCGTCAGACAAGCGTTCGGGAAGGTGGACGGCCCGGGGGAGGGACGATGAGCGCGCCGAACTGTCTGGTCGCGAACGACTGGATCTGCGGGGAGTATCTCCGCACCCGCAGCACGGAGTTGACGGAAGCGCTGCTCCAGCATGTGGGAATCACGGCCGCGTCCGTGCTGATCGCCCTCGCGGTCTCGGTCCCCCTCGCGCTGCTGGTGCGGGCCAGGCCCCGGTTCGCCGGACCCGTCCTCGGTCTGACCACCCTGCTCTACACGGTGCCGTCGCTCGCGATGTTCTCCCTGCTGCTGCCCTTCTTCGGCCTCTCCGCGGCGCTCGTGGTCACCGGCCTCGTGCTGTACGCCCTGACGATCCTCGTGCGGAACACGCTGGCCGGGCTCGCCGCGGTGCCCGCCGAGACGCGGGAGGCCGCCCGGGGCATGGGGTACGGCTCGTGGCGACTGCTCTGGCAGGTCGAACTCCCGCTGGCGCTGCCGGTGCTGATGGCCGGCATACGCATGGCGACGGTCTCCACGATCGCGCTGACCACGGTCGGCTCGGTCGTCGGCCGCGGCGGCCTCGGCAATCTCATCGAGGACGCGCTGCCCACCTTCTTCAAGGCGCAGATGCTCGCCGCGTCCGTGCTGTGCGTCCTGCTCGCCGTCACCGCCGACCTGCTCCTCCTGGGCCTCCAGCGGCTGCTCACGCCGTGGACCCGGATACGGACCGCGCCGGGAGGTGAGTGAGGTGGGGGTCGTGACGGATGCCTGGGCCTGGCTCACCACCGGCGCGCACTGGACGGGCGAGGAGGGCGTCGGGCAGCGCCTCGCCGAGCACGTGTACGTGAGCGGGGCGGCGCTGCTGATCGCCGCGGCGCTCGCGCTGCCGCTCGGCCTCTGGCTCGGCCACCTCGGCCGGGGCGGGACCCTCGCGGTGAACGTGTCCAACGTGGGGCGGGCGGTCCCCGTCTTCGCGGTCCTCGCCCTCTTCATGGTGTCGCCCCTGCGGAACGCCGGCTACGTGCCGACCGTCGTCGCCCTCGTGCTCTTCGCGATACCCCCGCTCCTCACCAACGCGTACGTGGGGATGCGGGAGGTGGACCGGTCCGCCGTGCGGGCCGCGCGCGGCATGGGGATGACCGGCGGCCAGCTCTTCCGGCAGGTCGAACTCCCGCTGGCCCGGCCGGTGGTGATGACCGGGGTGCGCTCGGCGGCGGTGCAGGTGGTGGCCACGGCGACGGTCGCGGCGATGGTCGGCCAGGGCGGTCTGGGCCGGATCATCACGGCCGGCTTCGCCACCTACGACACCGCGCAGGTGGTCGCGGGCGCCGTGCTCGTGGCCCTGCTCGCCCTGCTCGTGGAGGGCGTGCTCGTGGGCGCGGACCGACTGCTCGCGGGGCCTGCGCGGGCCCGACGACTCGACGGCTGAACGAACGATCTGAGATGGGTGATTCGGTGAACAGGATCTCGCGTATCGCGGGTGCGGTGCTGGGCACGGCGGCGCTGACCGTCGCCCTCGCCGCGTGCGGCGGCGACAGCCTGGAGGGAAGCAAGAAGGGCTCCGGCAGCTCGGGCGGCTCCGGCTCCGGCGGCGCGACCGCCGGGGGCAAGGGCTCGCTGGTGGTCGGCGCGGCAGCGTTCACCGAGGCCAAGGTGCTCGCCGAGCTGTACGCCCAGTCGCTGGAGGCCGCCGGATACTCGGTGTCCATCACGACCGTGAAGAACCGCGAACTGTACGAGCCGTCCCTGGAGAAGGGCGAGATCGACGTCGTACCGGAATACGCGGCGACGATCGCGGAATTCCTCAACGCGAAGGCGAACGGGCCGAAGGCGCCCGAGGAGAAGCCGGTCGCCACGGGTGACGCGGCGGCGACCGTCGAAGCGCTGAAGAAGCTCGCGGAACCGCGCGGTCTGAAGGTCCTCGCGGTCGGCGATGCCGTCGACCAGAACGCCTTCGCGGTGACGAAGGAATTCGCCGCGAAGAACAAGCTGACGACGCTTTCCGATCTCGGCCGTTCCAAGCTGAAGGTGAAGATCGCGGCCGGCGACGAATGCGCGGTGCGACCGTTCTGCGCGCCCGGTCTGAAGAAGACGTACGGGATCGACGTGACCGGCATCGACCCCAAGGGCGTCGGCACCCCGCAGGCGAAGCAGGCCGTCAAGGACGGCGTGGACCAGCTGGTCCTGACCACCACCACGGACGCCACGATCGACGGCTACGGCCTCGTCTTCCTCACCGACGACAAGAAGCTGCAGAACGCCGACAACGTGCTTCCCGTGGTCAACGCGAAGGACGCCGGTTCCCCGGAGATAGCCGCCGCGCTCGACCGGCTCACCCGGGTGCTGACCACAGCGGATCTCGCCGAACTCAACCGCAAGGTGGACGCCGAGCGGGCGAAGCCGGAGGACGTCGCCAAGGCCTATCTGGTGGAGAAGGGGCTGGTCGACAAGTAGTCCACGGGCGAGGGCAGTCGGCTCGAAACGGAACCGGAACGGCCTATATCCACTTCTCGCGGCGAGAAGTAGCCAAGAGATTGCCGGGGCGACCCCCCACGTGCCGCCTACGCACGGTAAATTTCAGGCCATGCCACGTGGACGCCACCGCCATTCCCCGCCTCTGCACAAGCTGCTTCCGCCGTCCGCGGTCGCCGGCGCCGCGGTCGTGTGCGCCGCGGCCGCCTGGCTGCCCGGCGGCCTGGTGGTCGCCCGGCTGCTCGCCGCCGCCGCGGCGGCCGCGGCCGTGACCGGTGCCGTCCTCATGCGCAGTTGGGACCGGGGCGCCGGACTCCGGGTCGCCGAACTCGACCGGGCGCGCGCCGCCGACCAGTGGAAGGCCGAGGAGCGGACCGCCGAGCTGGAGTCCGACCTGGACGAGTCCCGCGCCCTGCGCGGCAAGCTCGACGCCAAGCTCCGCGCCAAGCGCGTGGAGCTCGCCGGCCTGCGCGGCGAGCACGCCGACCTCCTCCGCCGGTACGCCACCGCCGAGACCGAGCGGGCCAGCGCTCTGGAGGGCGCCCGCGTCCTCGCCCTGGAGACCACCTCCGAGGCCAAGGCGCTGCCGGCCGCCGGTTCCGCGCCCACCCCGGAGGCCTACCGCCGCGCGGCCCAGGCCCTGCGCGACCTCCCCCGCAACGCCGCCGCACAGCAGGCCCGCCGCACCACCGAGGCCGCCCGCGCCCGCGACCTCGCCGAGCGGGCCCGCGAGACGGAGGAACCCCAGGGGAAGCACGCGGCGGCCGCCGGAACCGAGCACACCCGCCCGGCCGCCTCCACCCTCGCCCTCCCGCCAGCCGCACCCGCCGCCACCGCCCTGCCCGCGGTGCCGACCGCGAGCGCGATCGTCCCCTACGCGGCCCGCAGGCCCGTCCCGCGCCCCGAAGGCGGCTTCGACTTCTTCGGTACGCAGAAGGCCGCCGCCGCCATCGAGGCCGTCCAGCACACCGACCTCGCCGACGTCGTCGGCGAAGAGGTCCTCGCCGCCGAGACCTCCACCGGCGCGCCCCTCCTCACCCCCGTCGCTGCGTCCGCCCCGCCGCGCACCATCGGCCACGTCATCGACCTCACCGCCCACGACGAAACCGAACAACTCGACCTCGCCCACCTCCGCGGCGCCGTCAACTCCTGACCCCACCCACACCACCACGGCGCCCACACCTGGTACGCCCGACGCCCACGCGTCGCGCGGGCCCGCGCTCGCGCCCCGTGCGGGCTGCACCCGCCGCCCTGCGCCCGCACGCCGGCCTACCGCCGTGTGGGCAATCGTCCCTCCCCCCGGACGAAGTCTGGGGGAGGAACGAATGCCCACAACGGGGGTGGCGGGTGCGGCGGGGGTTATTTGTCGATGTCGCCGACGACGAAGAAGAGGGAGCCGAGGATGGCGACCATGTCGGCGACGAGGGTCCCGGGGAGCAGTTCGACGAGCGCCTGGATGTTGTTGAAGGACGCGGAGCGGAGCTTGAGGCGGTAGGGGGTCTTCTCGCCCTTCGAGACGAGGTAGTAGCCGTTGACGCCGAGCGGGTTCTCGGTCCAGGCGTACGTGTGGCCCTCGGGCGCCTTGAGGACCTTGGGCAGCCGCTGGTTGATCGGCCCTTGGGGGAGCTCGGCCATGCGGTCGAGGCAGGCGTCGGCCAGGTCGAGGGAGTTGTGGGTCTGGTCGAGGAGGCACTCGAACCGGGCGAGGCAGTCGCCCTCGTCGCGCACGGCGACCCGCAGGGTGTCCTGGAGTTCCCCGTAGGCGAGGTAGGGCTCGTCGCGGCGGAGGTCGAAGTCGACGCCCGAGGCGCGGGCGATCGGCCCGGACACCCCGTACGCGTGCACGGCGGCCTGCGACAGGACGCCGATGCCGCGGGTGCGGCCGCGGAAGATCTCGTTGCCGAGGACGAGTCGGTCGTACACGTCCATCCGCGACCGGACGTCGGCGACGGCCTGTCGGGCCCGGCCCAGCCATCCGGCGGGCAGGTCCTCCTTGAGGCCGCCGACCCGGTTGAACATGTAGTGCATCCGGCCGCCGGAGACCTCCTCCATGACCGCCTGGAGCTCCTCGCGTTCCCGGAAGGCGTGGAAGACGGGTGTGATTCCGCCCAGTTCGAGGGGGTACGAGCCGAGGAACATCAGGTGGTTGAGGACCCGGTTCAGCTCGGCGAGCAGCGTCCGTGTCCATACGGCGCGCTCGGGGACCTCCATGCCGAGCATCCGCTCGACGGCCATGACCACGCCGAGCTCGTTGGAGAACGCGGAGAGCCAGTCGTGCCGGTTGGCCAGCATGATGATCTGCCGGTAGTCCCGGGCCTCGAAGAGCTTCTCGGCGCCCCGGTGCATGTATCCGATCACCGGCTCGGCCTCCCGCACGACCTCACCGTCGAGCACGAGCCGCAGCCGGAGCACTCCATGGGTCGAAGGGTGCTGCGGCCCGATGTTCAGCACCATGTCGGTGCTCTCCGCCGCCCCGCCGATCCCGACCGTCGTCTCCGTCATGCGGCCCAGTATCCCCCGTGCCCCCGGCGCCCGTTCGCCCCGCTCACAGCGGGACCCGCTGGGTGAGCCAGAGGAAGTCGCCGAGGCCGCCGGGGGCGGTGAGTTCGGCGGCCTCGCCCGCCGAGGCGAGCGCGCGGACGTAGCCGGTGGGGTCGGTCGAGGCCAGGGCGAGGGGCGGTCGTTCCCCGGACACGCCGAGCCGTCGCAGGGCCTCCCGCTGGGTGACCAGTTCCGGGCCGGAGGCCGTGGACGCGCGCGCGTGGGCCTCCGGGCCGGGGCTCGTGGACGCGCGCGCGTGTGCGTCCGGGGCCTGGCCGTCCGAGCCGGGGACGTGGGCGTCCGGGCCGGGAACGCGGGCCTCCGAGCCGGGGGCCTCCGAGCCGGGGGCGCGGTCGTGGCCGCGGTCGTGGCGGGGTTCCCCGGCCGGCAGGCCTCCGCAGGCGTCCATGGCGACGTGGGAGGTGAGGTCGCAGGTGCCGTCGGGGACGGGGGGAACCTCGCGGCCGGCGCGGAACCCGGTGAGGGTGCCGAAGGGCGGCCGGGCGCCGCGGACGTGGGCGTAGTCGACGGCGACCGCGCGGCCGGCCGCGAGGGAGGCGACGGCGAGGGCCCAGGCCCGGTCGCGGGGGAGCCCGATCTCGGCCCGGGCGCCCGGCTCGGGCAGGGGCCACCAGCGGGTCAGCCAGTCCGCGTCGGGGCCGGAGACGGGCGGGCCGAGCCGTTCGGTGCCGTCGGCGCGGACCTCCACGTACCGGGCGGTGCCCGTCGCGTCGGCCTCGGCGACGTCGACCGGCACGTTGTCGAGCCATTCGTTCGCGAAGAGGAGCCCGCGCACGCCCGGCGGGATGCGGTCGGTCCACTCGACGCGGGGGTCGAGCCCGGTGGGCCGGGCGGCGCGCTCCACGGCGACCGCCCGGACGGCGAGGCCGCTGCCGGCGGTCGCCGCGAGCACCCCGGTGAGCAGTTCGCCGCGTCCCGCGCCCACGTCCACCAGGTCCACCTCGGCCGATCCCAGCTCCTCCGCGACCTCGTGGAGGAGCCGGGCCACGGCTCCCGCGAAGAGCGGGGAGGCGTGCACGGAGGTGCGGAAGTGCCCCGCCGGTCCCTCGGGCCGCAGATAGAAGCCCCCGGGGCCGTACAGCGCCCGTTCCGTGGCCTCGCGCCACCCCTGCCACTGACACGTCTCATCCGTCACGGGCCCCAGTCTCCACCTCGGGGAGTACGGGCTCCGCGCCAAGGATCGACCCCACGGTTGATCCCTGCACCATCTCGCTGTCCCTACTCTGGGTGACGTGCAGCGCCTCTACGACTTCCTCCGCAGACACCCGACGGGCGTCGACACCTTCTGGGCCGTCGTCCTCCTCGGGTTCTCCCTGCTGTGGGTGGGGTCGACCCACCCGGCGGCCGACCACCCCGTCGGCTCCGGTGTCGTCGCCGTGCTCTTCTCGCTGGTCGTGGCCCTGCGCCGGCGCGCGCCCGAGAAGATGCTGCTGCTCTCGGTCGCCCTCGGGATCGTCCAGCTCGTGTTCGGCCTCGTGCCGTTCGTGGCCGACTTCGCCATGCTCGTGATCATCTTCACGGTCGCGGCACACGACGGACCCCGCTGGGCGTCCCGGCTGGCACTCGCCGGCGGCCTCTGCGCCGCCACGCTGTCCCAGCTGAGATGGCCGATGGAGGGCACCGACTCCGGCGCCGCCAAGGTCTTCTTCACGGTCATCATGACCGTGCCGTTCGCGCTGGCCTGGGTGCTCGGCGACTCGCTCCGCACCCGCCGGGCCTACTTCGCGCAGCTTGAGGAGCGCGCCTCCCGGCTGGAGAAGGAGCGCGAGGCCCAGGCCAAGGTCGCGGTCGCCGCCGAGCGCGCCCGGATCGCCCGCGAGCTGCACGACGTCGTCGCGCACAACGTGTCGGTGATGGTCGTCCAGGCCGACGGCGCCGCCTACGTCATGGACACCTCCCCGCAGACCGCCAAGCAGGCCCTGGAGACCATCTCCACGACGGGCCGGCAGGCCCTCGCCGAGATGCGCCGGCTGCTCGGCATCCTGCGCACCGGGGAGCACCAGGAGGCCGGGGAGTACGTGCCCCAGCCCGACGTGCGGCAGATCGAGGACCTCGTCGAGCAGGTCCGCAGCGCCGGTCTCACCGTCGACTTCGCGATCGAGGGGAGCCCGCGCCCGCTGCCGAGCGGCGTCGAGCTCACCGCGTACCGGATCGTGCAGGAGGCCCTCACCAACACGCGCAAGCACGGCGGGCCGGACGTCGGCGCCAGTGTCCGCCTGGTCTACTTCGACGACGGTCTCGGGCTGCTCGTCGAGGACGACGGCCGGGGAGCGCCGCAGGAGATGTACGAGGACGGCGGCGCCGACGGCCGGGGGCATGGTCTGATCGGCATGCGGGAGCGGGTCGGCATGGTCGGCGGCACGCTGGACGCGGGCCCGCGTCCGGGCGGCGGATTCCGGATCAGCGCCCTGCTCCCCCTCAAGTCCGCGCACTGACGACCCTTAAGGAACTGACCTGATGTCCATCCGCGTGATGCTCGTCGACGACCAGGTGCTGCTGCGCACCGGTTTCCGCATGGTGCTCGCCGCCCAGCCGGACATGGAGGTCGTCGCGGAGGCGGGCGACGGCGTCGAGGCCCTTGAGGTACTGCGGTCCACGGCGGTCGACGTCGTCCTGATGGACGTGCGGATGCCCAAGCTGGACGGGGTGGAGACGACCCGGCGGATCTGTTCGGAGCCGGACGCCCCGAAGGTCCTGATCCTGACGACCTTCGACCTCGACGAGTACGCGTTCTCGGGTCTCAAGGCGGGTGCGAGCGGCTTCATGCTGAAGGACGTGCCGCCCGCCGAGCTGCTCGGCGCGATCCGTTCGGTGCACAGCGGCGACGCGGTGGTGGCGCCGTCCACCACCCGCCGGCTCCTGGACCGCTTCTCGCCGATGCTCCCGTCGTCGGGGAAGGAGCCCGAGCACAAGGGCCTCGAACGGCTGACGGACCGCGAGCGCGAGGTCATGATGCTCGTCGCCCAGGGCCTCTCGAACGGCGAGATCGCCGCCCGGCTCGTCCTCTCCGAGGCCACCGTCAAGACCCACGTGGGCCGCATCCTCACCAAGCTGGGCCTCCGCGACCGCGTCCAGGTCGTGGTCCTCGCGTACGAGTCCGGCCTGGTCCGTGCGGGCGGCGGCCCGGCCTGACACCACCCGTCGGACGCCGCGGGCGGCCGCCAGGGGGTGTCCCCGCCCCCGAGGGCGGCCGCTAGCGCAGGACCGACTCCAGGAAGTCGCTGCCGAGGCGGGCGATGACGGACACGTCGAGCTGGTGGAGGACGTACCGGCCGCGGCGCTGGGTGGTGAGCAGACCGGCCTTCCGCAGGACGGCCAGGTGCCGGGAGACCTCGGGGGCGGTGATGCCGTACGCGTCGGCGAGCTCGCTCGTCGTGTACGCGCCCCGGGCGAGGCTGCGGCACAGCCGCATCCGCATCGGGTGGGCGACCGCTTCCAGGCGCAGCTTGACCGCCTCGACGGACGCGGCGCCGCCGAGGTCGCGGGTGGGCACGGGGTACTGGACGACGGGCTGCCAGCCGGGCGCGTGCAGCGCGAAGAGGTGCGGCCAGCCGAACGCGGTCGGCAGGAACGTCACGCCCGAGCCCTCGGCGCTCGTACGGCCGTGGAGCAGCTTGTCGACGACGATCCGGGAGCCCTGCTCGTCCTCCTCCAGGACCATCGCCGAGGAGGCGTCGGCGACGGCCTCGGCCAGGCCCTTGTGCCGCATCAGCTCGGTCTTGTGACGGGCGTCGGCGGCCAGCTGGACCCGGACCCGGCGCCAGGTGTCGCCGAAGAAGGCGGCGTCGCAGTCCTCCAGGAGCCGTCGCACCCACGCACGCGTGCCGGGCGGGTCGGCGAGCATCCGCTCCACGAACGCGGCCTGGCGCGGGCCGCGCGCGGCGGCCAGGTCGAGGGCCCGGCGCCGCATCCGCTCGTCGACGAGCGGTGAGGGGGCGCCGTGCGGGTACTGGCTGGAGCAGGAGATCTCCAGGGCCGAGCCCACGAAGATCTCGTCGTCCATGCCGTCGAGGTCGTCCAGCTCCTCGGCGAGCGTCTCGCGGGGCCTGGCCGGCAGCAGGATGTCGGAGCGGGTGGAGCGCCACATGAAGTCGGCCTCGTGCAGCCGGTCCGCCAGCTCCGGCTTCAGCGCGGCCGCCGTCGTGGTCGTCCAGGCGTGCAGCCGGGCGTGGTGCGCGGGCTCGGCGAGGGCGTGCAGGGCCGCGCCCAGCTCCGCCAGCGGCGAGGGGCAGAAGACGATCCGCTCGCGCGGCAGTCCGGTGATGTCGATGGTCACGCTCACCCGTCCATGGTGCGGGGTGCCCCCGGGGCCCTGTCGCGTCGTTTGACGCGGGCCGTCAATCGACGCGCCCGGCCGCCCCGGAGCGCCGTTTGACGGGAGCCGTCAAGTGGCGCGCCGCGGGGCGCGGGCCCGGCGCACGGTGAGGTCATGAACGCGCTGCATCAGTACCTCTTCGACACCTACCGCGCCGCCCGGCTCGGCGAGCCCGCGCCGCCCGAGCCCGGCGCCCATGACGTCGCCGTCCTGCGCGCCCTCCGCGACCGGCGCCGCTTCGAACGCGTGCTCGCGGGCCGCCCGCCACGAGGCCCCGTCGGCACCGCCCTCCGCACGGCCCTCCGCACGGTCGCGGGCCGCCGCCCGCGCCCCCGCTCCTGCTGACCCGGGCGCGCCGCTCCTTAGCCGGCGCCCCACGTCAGCGGTCGCGCTGCCTCAGCCGTCGCCTCCATGTCAGCCGTCGCCCCCGTGCCAGCCGCCGCCTTCGTGTCAGCCGGCACCCCACCCCAGCCGCACACCCGCCTCAGCCGTCGATCCGCGACAAGAAGTCCCGTACCGCCTCCTTCACGTCCTCCGCGGTCCATGCGAGGCCGGGCGCCGTGACCGTGAGCTCGGTGGTCGCGACTCCCGGCGGGCCGCCCGCGCCGGGGGAGAACCAGCGGCGGAAGAGGGCGGTGCCGGTGGCCTCGGTGGCCGCGACGGACGCGGCGGTGAGGGCGTCGGGGGAGTACGGCAGCCAGACCTGGAACTGGTGGGTGTGCGGGGTCTCGGGGTGGACGCGGGACCAGCCGAGGCCGGCGTCGGCGAACGCCTCGCGGACCGCGTCGGCCACCACGCGCGCGTGGGCCACGTACGAGGGCAGCCGGGGCAGCTCGACGTCGAGGCCCCGGAGCGCGGCGAGCGCGGCCGGGTACTGCTGGAAGAGCATGCCGCCGTAGCGGTGCCGCCAGATCCGGGCCTCCTCCATGACGTCCTCGGGGCCGGCGAGCGCGGCCCCGGACTGGCCGCCGAGGGACTTGTAGAACGAGACGTACACGCTGTCGGCGAGCCCGGCGATCTCGGAGAGGCCGCGGCCGAGGTGCGTCGGGCACTCCCACAGCCGGGCCCCGTCGAAGTGGACCACCGCGTCCCGCTCCCGGGCCGCCTCCACGACCTCGGTCAGCTCCTCCCAGGACGGCAGGACGAAGCCGGCGTCCCGCAGCGGGAGCTCCAGCATCAGCGTCCCGAAGGGCTCCGGGTGGTCCCGCACCTCCTCGGCGGTCGGCAGCCGCGGCGCGTCGGTCGGGTGGACCGTGCGGAGCCCGGAGACGGCCCCGAACGCCCCGTTCTCGTGGACCTCGGGGTGGGCGAGCGGGTGGAGGGCGACGACGGGGCTGCCGGTGCGGCCGGCCCAGCAGCGGAGCGCGACCTGCTGGGCCATGGTGCCGGTCGGGAAGAACACGGCGGCGGGGAAGCCGAGCTCCTCGGCGACGCGTCGCTCCAGCTCCTCCACGAGCCCGTTCCCGTACGTGTCGATCGGCGCGTCGCCGTGGCCGGCGGCCTCCGCCCAGTCGGCCAGTTCACGCAGCCGGGGGCCGGCCGCGCCGTCCACGGAGGTGTCCCACAGCTTGCGGGCGGCGCCTCCCCACAGCCCGGCCCGGTACAGCCGGGCCGCTTCCTCGTCCACAGGGCTCACAGGGCTCACAGGATTCATGGGGTGATCATCACACCACCGCCCACACCCTGTGGACAGCCACGGGCAGCGCGAAACGCTGGCGTAGCATGACCAGAAATCGTCCGGTACCCGCCGAGGACTGGAACGGAAGGCCGTCCCCACCGTGAACGCACCAGCAGCGCCAGAGCCCCGAGCCGAGGACCGACCCGCCCGGCTCACCGTCGGAGTCGTCGGCGCGGGCCGCGTGGGCCCCGCACTCGCCGCCTCCCTCCGGCTCGCCGGACACCGACCCGTCGCCGTATCGGCGGTCTCCGACGCCTCCCGGCGCCGCGCCGCGGACCTCCTGCCCGACGTCCCGGTCGTCGAGCCCGCCCGCGTCCTCGCCCTCGCCGACCTGGTCCTCCTGACCGTCCCCGACGACGCCCTGCCGGGCCTGGTCGAGGGCCTCGCCGACACCGGAGCCGTACGGCCGGGACAGCTGATCGTCCACACCTCGGGGCGGTACGGGGCACGGGTCCTCGACCCCGCCCGCCGGGCCGGCGCCCTGCCGCTCGCACTGCACCCCGCCATGACGTTCACCGGCACCGCGGTCGACGTCCAGCGGCTCGCCGGCTGCTCCTTCGGCGTCACCGCGCCCGAGGAGCTGCGGCTCGCCGCCGAGGCCCTGGTGATCGAGATGGGCGGCGAGCCCGAATGGGTCGCCGAGGAGGCCCGCCCGCTCTACCACGCGGCCCTGGCCCTCGGCGCGAACCACCTGGTCACCCTGGTGGCGCAGTCGATGGAACTGCTCCACAAGGCAGGCGTCGCCGCCCCCGACCGGATGCTCGGCCCCCTCCTCGGCGCCGCCCTGGACAACGCCCTGCGGTCCGGCGACGCGGCCCTCACCGGCCCCGTCGCGCGCGGTGACGCCGGCACGGTCGCCGCCCACGTCGCCGAGCTGCGCAAGCACGCGCCCGGCACCGTCGCCGGCTACCTGGCGATGGCCCGCACGACCGCCGACCGGGCGCTCGCCCACGGCCTGCTCAAGCCCGAACTGGCCGAGGACCTGCTGGGCGTGCTCGCCGCCGACAGCACCACCCCCGCAGACGGGCCGCAAGGAGACGACCGATGACCCTGTTCGCCCGCAAGAGCGCCGAGGACGGCCGGACCGTCCGCCACCAGCCGGCGGAGCTGCTCCGCGCGGTCGAGGACCTCCGGGACGCCGTCGCCCACTGGAGCACGCCCGGCCGTACCGCCGTGGTCATGACCATGGGCGCCCTCCACGAGGGCCACGCCACCCTGATCAGGGCCGCACGCGAGCGCGTGGGCCACGAGGGCTTCGTCGTCGTCACCGTCTTCGTCAACCCGCTCCAGTTCGGCGCGGGCGAGGACCTCGACCGCTACCCGCGCACCCTCGACGCCGACCTGGAACTGGCCCTCGACGCGGGCGCGAGCGCCGTCTTCGCGCCCTCCGTCGACGAGGTCTACCCGGGCGGAGAGCCCCAGGTCCGCATCACCGCGGGCCCGATGGGCGAGCGCCTCGAAGGCGCCTCGCGGCCCGGCCACTTCGACGGCGTGCTGACCGTCGTCGCCAAGCTCCTCCACCTCACCGGACCCGACCTGGCCTTCTTCGGCCAGAAGGACGCGCAGCAGCTGGCCCTGATCCGCCGGATGGTCCAGGACCTGAACTTCCCGGTCGAGATCGTCGGCGTGGACACCGTCCGGGAGGCCGACGGCCTCGCCCTGTCCAGCCGCAACCGCTACCTGTCGGCCGAGGAGCGCCGTACCGCGCTGGCGCTGTCCCGCGCGCTGTTCGCCGCCGGCGACCGGCTCGCCGCCCAGGAGGCGCTGCGCGCGCGTGCCGCCTCCCTGCCCGGCGCCCAGGGCCGGGCCGAGAACCGCGCCGAGGGGCTCTCCCGGCTCGGCGAGGCCCGCGCGGCCGCCGACGCCCACGCGGTCGCGCAGGCCGCGGAGCGCGGCGGAGCCGAGGCCGTGCGGGCCGCGGCCCGCACTGTCCTCGACGACGCGGCCAGGGTCCGGCCGCCGCTCGCCCTCGACTACCTGGCCCTCGTCGACCCGGCCGACTTCACCGAGGTCGGCGACGACCACGTCGGGCCCGCGATCCTCGCCGTCGCCGCGCGCGTGGGCGCCACCCGGCTGATCGACAACATCCCCCTCGTCTTCGGGACCCCCGTCTCGGGGACCGCCGGGACCGGAACCGCCGGGACCGGAACCACCCCGTTCGGAGCCGCCAAGTGACCGGAATACGGCTGCACGCCCCCGCGCCCGGCTGGGACATCGACGCCGACGTCGTCGTGGTCGGCTCCGGTGTCGCCGGTCTCACCGCCGCCCTGCGGTGCACCGCCGCCGGACTCCGCACGGTCGTCGTCACCAAGGCGCGGCTCGACGACGGCTCGACCCGCTGGGCCCAGGGCGGCATCGCCGCCGCGCTCGGCGAGGGCGACACCCCCGAGCAGCACCTCGACGACACCCTGGTCGCCGGCGCCGGCCTCTGCGACGAGGACGCCGTGCGGCTGCTCGTCACCGAGGGCCCGGACGCCGTCCGCAGGCTCATCGCGACCGGCGCCGACTTCGACAAGAGCTCCGACGGCGGGATCGCGCTGACCCGCGAGGGCGGCCACCACCGCCGGCGGATCGCGCACGCGGGCGGGGACGCGACCGGCGCGGAGATCTCCCGCGCCCTGGTCGAGGCGATACGGGACCGGGGAGTCCGCTTCATCGAGCACGCCCTCGTCCTCGACCTCCTGACCGACGCCGAGGGCCGTACGGCGGGCGTGACCCTGCACGTCATGGGCGAGGGCCAGCACGACGGCGTCGGCGCCGTCCACGCGCCCGCGGTGGTCCTGGCCACCGGCGGCATGGGCCAGGTCTTCTCGGCCACCACCAACCCGGCCGTCTCCACCGGCGACGGCGTCGCGCTCGCCCTGCGGGCCGGCGCGGAGGTCTCCGACCTGGAGTTCGTCCAGTTCCACCCCACGGTGCTGTTCCTCGGCGCCGGCTCCGAGGGCCAGCAGCCGCTGGTCTCCGAGGCGGTACGCGGCGAGGGCGCCCACCTGGTCGACGCCGACGGGGTCCGCTTCATGCTCGGGCAGCACGAGCTGGCCGAGCTCGCGCCCCGGGACATCGTCGCCAAGGCGATCACGCGGCGGATGCTGGAGCAGGGCACCGAGCACATGTACCTCGATGCCCGGCACTTCGGCGCCGAGATGTGGGAGCAGCGCTTCCCGACGATCCTGGCCGCCTGCCGCTCGCACGACATCGACCCGGTGACCGAGCCGATCCCGGTCGCCCCGGCCGCCCACTACGCCTCCGGCGGCGTCCGCACCGACCTGCGCGGCCGGACCACGGTCCCCGGCCTGTACGCGTGCGGCGAGGTGGCCTGTACGGGCGTCCACGGCGCCAACCGGCTCGCCTCGAACTCGCTCCTGGAGGGCCTGGTCTTCGCCGAGCGGATCGCCGAGGACATCACGGCCGCCGCGCCGCGCGTGGCGGGCGCCCCGGTGCCGCACCCGGCGCCGGTGACCCTGCCGCTGCCGGTGGCGGGCGCCCGGACCCGCGTCCAGCGGGTGATGACGGCCGGCGCGGGCGTGCTCCGCTCGGAGACCAGCCTGCGGACGGCCGCCGAGGCCCTCGACGCCCTGCACAGCGACGCCGTGGCCGGCGGCACGGACGACACCAAGGCCGCCGAGCCCGGTGTGGAGTCCTGGGAGACCACCAACCTGCTGTGCGTCGCCCGGGTCCTGGTCGCCGCGGCCCGCCGCCGCGAGGAGACCCGCGGCTGCCACTGGCGCGAGGACCGCCCGGACCGCGACGACGCGGACTGGCGCCGGCACCTCGTCGTACGCCTCACGCCGGAGCGGACCCTGGACGTCCGCACCACCGACACCTTCGACTTTCCCCCCACCGTCGACGCCCCCAGGGAGCCGTAAGTGAGCACGCCCGAGGAAGCCCGTCCCGAGCCCGTGGACGTCCCTCTGATCCAGATCAGCGCCCCCTCCGAGGCCGGTGGCTGCGGCGACGGCTGCGGTTGCGGCGGCGAGGGCGAGGAGTTCGAGTGCGGGCTCGACCCCGCGCTCGCCGAGCTCCTCGCCGAGGCCGGTCTCGACCCCGTCCAGGTCGAGGACATCGCCCACCTGGCGATCGCCGAGGACCTCGACGGCGGCGTCGACGTGACGACCGTGGCGACCGTCCCGGAGGACGCCGTCGCCACCGCCGACTTCACCGCCCGCGAGGCCGGCGTCGTGGCCGGTCTGCGGGTCGCCGAGGCCGTCCTGTCCATCGTCTGCACGGACGAGTTCGAGGTCGAGCGGCACGTCGAGGACGGCGAGCGCGTCGAGGCCGGGCAGACGCTCCTCAGCGTCACCGCCCGCACCCGCGACCTACTCACCGGCGAGCGCAGCGCGCTCAACATCCTGTGTCGCCTCTCCGGCATCGCCACCGCCACGCGCGCGTGGGCGGACGCCCTGGAGGGCACGAACGCGAAGGTCCGCGACACCCGCAAGACCACCCCGGGCATGCGCGCCCTGGAGAAGTACGCGGTCCGCTGCGGCGGCGGCGTCAACCACCGCATGTCGCTGTCCGACGCGGCCCTCGTCAAGGACAACCACGTGGTGGCGGCCGGCGGCGTCGCCGAGGCCTTCAAGGCCGTGCGGGAGCTGTTCCCCGAGGTGCCGATCGAGGTCGAGGTCGACACGATGCACCAGGTCCGCGAGGTCCTGGACGCGGGTGCCGACCTGATCCTGCTCGACAACTTCAGCCTGGGCGACACCGAGGAGGCCGTCGCCCTGGTCGCGGGCCGCGCCGTCCTGGAGTCCTCGGGCCGGCTGACCCTGGAGAACGCGGCGGCGTACGCGGCGACCGGCGTTGACTACCTGGCGGTCGGCGGGCTCACCCACTCCTCCCCGATCCTCGACATCGGCCTGGACCTGCGCGAGGTGCGGGCCTGATGCTGCTCACCATCGACGTCGGCAACACGCACACGGTCCTCGGCCTCTTCGACGGCGAGGAGATCGTCGAGCACTGGCGGATCTCCACGGACCCGCGCAGGACCGCCGACGAGATGGCGGTCCTGCTCCAGGGCCTCATGGGCATGCACCCGCTGCTCGGCGTCGAGCTGGGCGACGGCATCGAGGGGATCGCCATCTGCGCGACGGTCCCCTCGGTGCTGCACGAACTCCGCGAGGTGACCCGCCGGTACTACGGGGACGTGCCGGCGGTCCTGGTGGAGCCGGGCGTCAAGACGGGCGTCCCGGTCATCACCGACAACCCGAAGGAGGTCGGCGCGGACCGCATCATCAACGCGGCCGCGGCGGTCGAGCTGTACGGCGGTCCCGCGATCGTCGTCGACTTCGGCACGGCGACGACGTACGACGCGGTCACCGCGCGCGGCGAGTACGCGGGCGGGGCCATCGCGCCCGGCATCGAGATCTCGGTCGAGGCGCTGGGCGTGAAGGGCGCCATGCTCCGCAAGATCGAGCTGGCCCGCCCGCGCAACGTCATCGGCAAGAACACGGTCGAGGCGATGCAGTCCGGCATCATCTACGGCTACGCGGGCCAGGTCGACGGCGTCGTCGCCCGCATGAAGCGCGAGCTCGTCGGCCCGAACGGCGACCCCTCCGACGTCACCGTCATCGCCACGGGCGGGCTCGCCCCGATGGTCCTCGGCGAATCGGCCGAGATCGACGAGCACGAGCCCTGGCTGACCCTGATCGGCCTGCGCCTGGTGTACGAACGGAACGTCTCCCGCATGTGAGGCGGCGGGCCGCGGGGGGCGTCGCGGTGGGCGATCATTCCGGCGCGCCGGAATGATCGCTAAGGGAAAATTGTCCGATTAGCGCGTAGTGTCGGCCCATGCCCACGCCATACGGATCCCGCGGCGGCATGGCGTTCAGCGCGGACGAGCTGCGTGTGCTCCGTCGTGCCCTTGCCACCGCCCTCCACCCCGCCCCCCTCCAGGACGAGGACGTCCAGGACTGCCTGCTCCTGGCCGAATCCGTGGACGAGGCCGTGCGCGAGGCCGGCCGGCTGCGCGCCTTCCTCCTGGACGACCTGGCCCGCTACCGCGAGGCGCTGCCCGGGTCGCTCGGCGGCTACCTGGAACTCCTCAGGGGCGCCCTGGTCGCCGGTTACGACCCCGCGGCCGACGACCTCGCCGCCCTGCGCGCGCTGCGGAGCAACGCGGAGGCCGCCGAGCTGCTGGCCCGCTGCCGGATCCTCGCGGAGCGCTCCGTACGCGCCCGCCTGGCCCGGGTCTCCCAGACCACCGCCGCCACGGCGTCCGGCGCGCCCCGGGCCCGCCTGCTCGCGCTCCCCGGCGGGCGCGCGGCGGCCGACGAGCCCAAGCCCACCCCGCCCGTTCCGGCGGAGCGCCCGGTGCCCAAGCCCTCCGAGGTGTTCCCGCCGCGCCGCCGCCCCGTACCCCCGCCCCCGCCCGAGGAGCGGGTCGCCGGATAGCTACCCTGGTCGTCATGGACTACGTATCCGCGCTCCTGCCCCCCGTCGTGATGGCCGCGTTCTTCATCGGCCTCGTCGTCACGATCGTCAAGAGCCAGGGCGGCCCGAACAAGGCCAAGGAGGACGCGGTCGTGGACGCCGCGCTCGCCCGCGCCGAGGCCGCCCGCCAGGCGGACGGCACCACCGCCTCCTGAGGCCGCCGCCCTCCGGGGCGGCCACCGCAGCACCCGGGACGTGCGACCCTTCGAGGTCGTGCATCCCTTTTGCTTCGTTTCCTTCCTTCAATGGCCGTTAATTGGCTCTTTGCGCACTAAGGTGACGTTGTGCCCCGTCCATTGGGAGAGCTCGAAGACGCCGTCATGACGCGCGTGTGGCAATGGAACCGCCCGGTGACCGTCCGGGAAGTTCTGGAGGACCTCCAGCAGGAACGGTCCATCGCCTACACGACCGTCATGACCGTCATGGACAATCTCCACCAGAAGGGCTGGGTGCGCCGCGAAGTCGAAGGCCGTGCCTATCGATATACCGCGGTCTCCACCCGGGCCGCCTACTCGGCCGCCCTGATGAACGAGGCATGGGCCCAGAGCGACAACCCGGCCGCCGCACTCGTCGCCTTCTTCGGGATGATGTCGCAGGACCAGCGCGAAGCCCTGAACGACGCCATCCGAATCGTCCAGCGCGACACCCCGCAGGCCACCCCGCCCGAGGAGGGCGCCGACGGAACCGGGGGCGGGGAGCGATAGCGTCCCCCCATGTCGACGCCTGCCTTCCCGGCCGCCTCCGCCAAAGCCGTCACCGTCCGCAGGGCCCGCACCACCGATGTCGCCGCGGTCCGCCGTCTCGTCGATCCTTTCGTGCAGCGCGGCATCCTGCTCGACAAGGCGACCGTGACCCTTTACGAGTCGATCCAGGAGTTCTGGGTCGCGGAACGCGACGACGACGCCACCGTCGTCGGCTGCGGCGCCCTCCACGTGATGTGGGAAGACCTCGCCGAAGTCCGCACTCTCGCCGTCGATCCCGAGTTCAAGGGAGCCGGCGTCGGACATCAGGTGCTGGACAAGTTGTTGCACACGGCCCGATGGCTCGGGGTGCGGCGGGTATTCTGCCTGACCTTCGAAGTCGACTTCTTCGCGAAGCACGGCTTCGTCGAGATCGGCGAGACCCCGGTCGACGGAGATGTCTACAGCGAGCTCCTGCGTTCCTATGACGAGGGAGTCGCCGAGTTCCTCGGTCTCGAACGAGTGAAGCCGAACACCTTGGGCAACAGCCGGATGCTTCTGCACCTGTAACCCTATGTCCGAATCGCGCACGTTTCCCGCGTTGCCGGGGTTCTGAACCTCTGCCAGGGGTTTGTGTTTTTCCGGGAAAAGCGGTTTCCTTTCCGCGTACTGCATTTTCGATGAAAGGAAATCCGGTGGCACAGAAGGTTCAGGTCCTTCTTGTCGACGACCTCGACGGCGTCGAAGCGGACGAGACGGTGACGTT
Organism: Streptomyces sp. NPDC056361; assembly: GCF_042262805.1. Lineage (NCBI taxonomy): Bacteria > Bacillati > Actinomycetota > Actinomycetes > Kitasatosporales > Streptomycetaceae > Streptomyces > Streptomyces sp. NPDC056361. Next base: position 10,452 of record NZ_JBHJQI010000041.1, on the reverse strand, counting down.
CGCACTGGACGGGAAGACCTACGAGATCGACCTCACCACCGCCAACGCCGAAAAGCTCCGCGGTCTGCTGGAGCCGTACACCGCGGGTGGTCGTCGCACCGGTGGCCGCACCACGGGCGGCCGTGGCAAGGGCCGCGTCGCGGCCGGCAGCCCCGACACCGCCAAGATCCGCGCGTGGGCCAAGGAGAACGGCTACGACGTGAACGACCGCGGTCGCGTGCCCGCCACCGTCAAGGCGGCCTACGAGGACGCGAACCGCTGAGGCGACAGCTGCTGAGCCGCCGACCCACGGGTGCGGGCACTCAGCAGCCGCACCCGGTGGCACTCCGCAGCGGCGGCGGCCACGAGACGCACCAGGCAGGGGGCGTCCGCACCGCCCCACGGCGCGGACCGCAGGGCCGGCAGCGAGGACTCGACCTCGTGCCCCGGCACGGGAGCCCGCAGCCACACGGCGGCGCCCTGCGTGCCGGAGTCGCCGCGCCCCGGAGGAAGGGGCGCGGCCATCCGGCCGTCGGCGCCCAGCGCGGCGAGATCCAGTGAGATCCCGCCCCACTCCAGCCAGTCGAGCAGTCCCGGGAGCTCCTCCGCGCTCCCCGCGGCCACGAGCAGCCGCATCCGGCGCCCCATCAGGGCCACCGGACCCGTTGCCGCGCCCATCCGGCGCAGCACGCCCCGGCCGGCCGCGGCGGGCAGCTCCAGGACGTCGAACCGCAGCCCCGTGACGAGCTGCACCGGCGGACCGGCCACCGTCGCCCAGCCGAGCCCGTCCTCGTACCACCGTGCGATGCCGCCGTCGATCGGCGTGCGGGGCAGCGGGACGGTGAGGGCCATACCCGGGGAACTCCCGCGAGGGCGTGTTGGTTACGCCTCCGGCGGCCCCGCGGTGACGGTCGGTCCCCCTTCGGACGCGCAAGGTGTCCGTGATGGGGCGTACGCGTGCATTCGACCGCGCAAGGGTGTTCGCTGGTAGCGGAGGGAACCGGGGTGCGCCGCATGGAGTGTCAGTCCTTACGGGTAAGACATTCCTAGTGGAGAGGGGCGACTCGCGGGCTTCGGCGTCTCACGTTCGCCATCGGCGTAGTGAAGGCGCGGGTAACTACTTGGCCTGCGGGAACATCGTCTCGCACCATCGGGTTGGAGCATTTGTCGGCTGTTCGGCAGCAGGTCTCCCCGCGGAAGAGGGGGTGATCCGGACGGATGTCGGCAGTTGGAATGAGCGGTCCCCGCTTGCGGGACTAAGCTGCGGAAGGACAGGGAGGGGATCGACCCCTAACTGACTGACCGCTCTGAGGAGCGATTAACGATGTTCGAGAGGTTCACCGACCGCGCGCGGCGGGTTGTCGTCCTGGCTCAGGAAGAAGCCCGGATGCTCAACCACAACTACATCGGCACCGAGCACATCCTTCTGGGCCTTATCCACGAGGGTGAGGGTGTCGCCGCTAAGGCCCTGGAGAGCCTCGGGATTTCGCTCGAGGCGGTCCGCCAGCAGGTGGAGGAGATCATCGGGCAGGGGCAGCAGGCCCCGTCCGGGCACATCCCCTTCACCCCTCGCGCCAAGAAGGTCCTGGAGCTCTCGCTCCGCGAGGCCCTCCAGCTCGGCCACAACTACATCGGCACCGAGCACATCCTGCTCGGCCTGATCCGCGAGGGCGAGGGCGTCGCCGCCCAGGTCCTCGTGAAGCTGGGCGCCGACCTCAACCGGGTGCGACAGCAGGTCATCCAGCTGCTCTCCGGCTACCAGGGCAAGGAAGCCGCCACGGCCGGCGGTCCTGCCGAGGGCACGCCCTCGACGTCCCTGGTCCTCGACCAGTTCGGCCGGAACCTCACCCAGGCGGCCCGCGAATCCAAGCTCGACCCGGTCATCGGGCGCGAGAAGGAGATCGAGCGGGTCATGCAGGTGCTGTCCCGCCGCACCAAGAACAACCCGGTCCTCATCGGCGAGCCCGGCGTCGGCAAGACCGCCGTCGTCGAAGGCCTCGCGCAGGCCATCGTCAAGGGCGAGGTGCCCGAGACCCTCAAGGACAAGCACCTCTACACCCTGGACCTCGGCGCGCTGGTCGCCGGCTCCCGCTACCGCGGTGACTTCGAGGAGCGCCTGAAGAAGGTCCTCAAGGAGATCCGCACCCGCGGCGACATCATCCTGTTCATCGACGAGCTCCACACCCTCGTGGGTGCGGGCGCCGCCGAGGGCGCGATCGACGCCGCCAGCATCCTCAAGCCGATGCTGGCCCGTGGTGAGCTCCAGACCATCGGTGCGACCACCCTCGACGAGTACCGCAAGTACCTGGAGAAGGACGCGGCCCTCGAGCGCCGCTTCCAGCCCATCCAGGTCGCCGAGCCGTCGCTGCCGCACACCATCGAGATCCTCAAGGGTCTGCGCGACCGGTACGAGGCCCACCACCGGGTCTCCATCACCGACGAGGCCCTCGTCCAGGCCGCGACCCTGGCCGACCGGTACATCTCGGACCGCTTCCTCCCGGACAAGGCGATCGACCTGATCGACGAGGCCGGCTCCCGGATGCGCATCCGCCGGATGACCGCGCCGCCGGACCTCCGCGAGTTCGACGAGAAGATCGCCGGCGTCCGCCGCGACAAGGAGTCCGCGATCGACTCGCAGGACTTCGAGAAGGCCGCCTCGCTCCGCGACAAGGAGAAGCAGCTCCTCGCCGCGAAGGCCAAGCGCGAGAAGGAGTGGAAGGCCGGCGACATGGACGTCGTGGCCGAGGTCGACGGCGAGCTGATCGCCGAGGTCCTCGCGACCGCCACCGGCATCCCGGTCTTCAAGCTGACCGAGGAGGAGTCCAGCCGCCTGCTCCGCATGGAGGACGAGCTCCACAAGCGCGTCATCGGCCAGAAGGACGCCGTCAAGGGCCTCTCGCGTGCCATCCGCCGTACGCGTGCCGGTCTGAAGGACCCGAAGCGGCCCGGTGGCTCGTTCATCTTCGCCGGTCCGTCCGGTGTCGGTAAGACCGAGCTTTCGAAGGCCCTCGCCGAATTCCTCTTCGGCGACGAGGACGCGATGATCTCCCTCGACATGTCGGAGTTCAGCGAGAAGCACACGGTTTCCCGTCTCTTCGGTTCGCCGCCCGGATACGTCGGCTACGAAGAGGGCGGCCAGCTCACCGAGAAGGTGCGCCGCAAGCCGTTCTCCGTCGTCCTCTTCGACGAGGTCGAGAAGGCCCACCCCGATATCTTCAATTCCCTTCTCCAGATCCTGGAGGACGGTCGCCTGACCGACTCCCAGGGCCGGGTCGTGGACTTCAAGAACACGGTCATCATCATGACCACCAACCTCGGGACCCGGGACATCTCGAAGGGCTTCAACCTGGGCTTCGCCGCCCAGGGCGACACGAAGTCCAACTACGAGCGGATGAAGGCGAAGGTCAGCGACGAGCTGAAGCAGCACTTCCGCCCCGAGTTCCTCAACCGTGTGGACGACATCATCGTCTTCCCGCAGCTGACGCAGGACGACATCCTCCAGATCGTCGACCTGATGATCGGCCGCGTCGACGAGCGCCTCAAGGACCGGGACATGGGCATCGAGCTCTCCCAGTCCGCGAAGGAGCTGCTCGCCAAGAAGGGTTACGACCCGGTGCTCGGCGCCCGTCCGCTCCGCCGGACGATCCAGCGCGAGATCGAGGACACGCTGTCGGAGAAGATCCTCTTCGGCGACCTGCGCCCCGGTCACATCGTGGTCGTCGACACGGAGGGCGACGGCGAGGAGCGCAAGTTCACCTTCCGCGGCGAGGAGAAGACGGCCCTCCCCGACGCCCCGCCCATCGAGACCACGGGCGGCACCGGCCCGAACCTCTCGAAGGACGCGTAAGGCACAGCCGCACCAAGGGGCGGCCCCGGAACCATCTGGTTCCGGGGCCGCCCCTTTGCCATGGGCCGAGGACGGTCACGCGCCTATCGGCCGCCCTTTCAGGTCGACGAACCGCACACGGTCGGGGAGGTACTCCTGGCCCGCCAGGGGGCCGTTGCTGAACACGGTCGTCAGCAGGGGCAGGTCTGAGAAGGGTTCGATGTCCATGGCCTCGCCCTCGTCGGCGTGGGAGTCCAGCTCGATGCTCTGCACGGAGGGGAACATCCGGGCGAGCAGTGCGAAGCCGGAATCGTCGTCGTGCATCATGGTCAGTTCCTCGATCCCTGGCAGAACCACGTCGTCCGGGCACCAGGGCAGGTCCTCTGCGTCGATCTTGAGAATCTTCAGGGCCGGGACGGCGGACAGCTCGCGCCACTGCTCGGGTGTGAGCGCCGAAGCCCTGGTCACGTCCAGCGTTGTCAGATGGCGCAGACGCTCGGGATCGCGCAGTCCGTCCGCGGGCCAGCAGGACACGTCGAGCGCGGCGAGCGGCACCGATGCGGGCAGGTCCGCGACCGACCAGGTGGCACCGGCAACCAGGTTGAGATTCAGGGTGGTCAGCCGGTCCAGCGAGGCCAGGAGGCGGGCCGGGGAACCGGACCTCCCCAGCTGGAGATGGGTGGGCGTGCACCGTGCGAGGAGGGCGGACGCCTGGTCGTCCGACACGCTCACTCCGATGCTCAGCCGGGGAGGGTGGAGGTCGAGGCGTTCCAGTTCGAGGGCTTCGTCGTCCTTGCCTACGGTGAAGTCGAGGTCGGTCGGGTCGAGACGGGCGACGACCTCCTCGGCGAAGAGGCGCGTCTCGAACCGGTGCCACCCCCAGATCACCTGGGAGCGGACCGCCAGGGAGGGGTGGGTGGCGTAGCGCGCCAGGTAGGGGAGGGGGGCCTCGCCCCCGATCCAGGTCATGGTGATCACCGACATGAGGGCCTCCGACAGGCGCTGCGGGTCCTCAGGCCCCCGCATCAGCCCGAGGACCATGGGTCCCACACCGGCCAGTTCGCGGGCCTCGCGGGGCGTGCGGGGCGGGATCACCTCGGCGGTGCGCCGCAGGACGTCCTCGCGGATGTCCGTGGCCACCTCCGTGGCGTGGCTCAGGGCGGTCGCCGCCAGCAGCACGAGCCGCAGGCGTACCGTCCGGTCCCGGGTCGCGTCGGCGGCGGCGAGCAGCTCGTGCAGGATCTCCGCGCATTCGCGCGGTCTGGCGTGGCCCACGGCCATGCGGACGACGTCCTCCCACTGGTCGTCCGCCGCGTGCCGGATGAGCACGCCGATGTCCCAGTGCTCCACCAGCGCCTTTGCCGCCAGGTACTCCTGGAAGGTGCGGTGGACGAATTCGACGGTGTCCGGTGTCGGCTCGCGCAGCAGGCCGCTGCGGTGGAGCAGATGGGTGAAGACGGTGTCCGGGTCGTACGCCGCGGCCTCCTGGATCGAGGGGAGGGCGTCGGAGACGATCCCCTTCGCGTGGGCGCGGTCCATCTGGGTGCGGCCGTTCAGCGTCAGCCAGTACGCGATGCGCTGGATCAGCTGGATCTGCGGGGCCTCGTCGAGGGTGATCCCGTAGGGCGTCCCCATGTCCCGTTCGCGGTCGCGGCGGGAGAGGAGCATGGACAGGGCGGCTTCGTAGAGCGCCTTGCGGCCCCGGGGCAGATAGCCGTGCCGGTCGCGGTGGAGGGCGCAGATGAGCCCGCACATGAGGGGGTTGGTGGCGAGCTGGGCGACGTGCTCGGTGGTGCGGAGGGCGTCCAGGAGGGGCTGCTCGTACGCGGCGGCACCGGGCCCGGCGGCGCAGTGCCAGCGGCGTACGAACGTGGTGACCTCGGTACGGGTCATGGGTGCGAGCGTCAGTTCGGTGAAGCCGTCCCGGGCCAGCCAGTCGTCGCCCACGGCGGTGGGCCGGGAGGTCACGAGCCAGCGGTTGCCCTCGTACGTGGTGAGGAGGTCGCGGAGCCATGCGCGGGCCCGGCCGCGCTCGGCCTCGGGGATCTCGTCGATGCCGTCGACGAGGACGAGGCCCCGGCCGGAGGCGAGGACACGGTCGGTCCAGCCGTCGGGCGGGGCGAGCGGGCAGCCGGCGGCGGCGAGGAAGTGGCCGGGGGCGGGGAGCCGCTCGCCGTGGCGGGTGAGGGTGCGCAGCGGGAGGACGAAGGGGACGCGGCCGCGGAGGTAGCCCATGCCGTCCGTCCGGCCCTCGGTGGCCGCCGAGACGGTCAGCCACTGGACGAGCGTGGTCTTGCCGGACCCGGCCAGGCCGCGCAGCAGGATCCTGTCGTGGCGGGCGAGGGCGAGGTCGGCCCGGACGGGGGCGGCGTGCTCCCGTTGCTGGGGCAGGAGGCGCCCGGCCCCGTCGAGTGTCCTGAGCGCGGCATCGGCTCCGGTCGCCTCCAGCGACAGGTAGGCGAGGTCCAGTGGCCAGTCGTCCGGCGAGTGGTGCAGGTCGATGCCGTAGATCGTCAGGCGGCCGTGCTTCTTCGCGAGGTGGTCGAGGTAGCGGCGTTCGAAGGCGGTGTCGCGGCCGTCGGGGCGGGGGGTGCGGCGGATGAGCTCGTCGAGCTTCGCGATGAGCTCGGTCTGGCCGCGGGTCTGTTCGACGAGGCTGCGGGCGATGAAGGTGGAGCGCTGGGTGAAGAAGTCGAGGATGTGGAGGCAGGCCCACTCGGTGAGGGATTCGAGGTAGCGGACGGAGTCGGTGGAGAGGCCGTCGGGGGCGGGGGCGGCGGCCCGGAGGCGGCGGGCGAGGGCCTGGTGGCCGAGGCGGACGGCCTGGACGTCGTCCATGTCGAGGTCGCCGAGGGCGAGGAGGGTCGTTCCGAGGGTGTGGGCGAGGGCCTCGGTCTCGTCGGCGGGGAAGGGCGCCTCGCCGCCGTCGTCGCGGGACCGCTCGACCAGCGTCGCCGCGAGCTTGCGGACGTCCTTCTCGGTGAGGGTGCGCTTCTCGCCGCGGAAGGAGACGAGTCCGGAGAGCCTGACCTTGGGCGCGTTTCCGGTGAGGCCGGCCCCGGGGGCGTCGCTGACCAGCAGTTTCTTCAGGAGTGGGCTGATCGCCGCCGAGGCGAGCCGGGTGCCGATGAGTGCCGCGTCCATGTGTGTCCCCCCGAAGATCACCGAATCGGCCAGCGTAGTGCGGGACGGCGTTTCCGGTGGGTCGGTTGCGTGACCCAGGTCCCATTGGGGGCGGTCGGCTGGTGACAAGGCGCACAGGCGTTTCGAGGGGTACTAAGTGGAATAGTGGCGACGTTTGGTGGTGATTCGGGACGTTTAGGGATCAAGCGCCGGGACGTTGGTCCCGTAGCGGTCCGAACCGGGCGCCACGCGGCCTTTCGGGCGGTTCCGGCCCCTCGCGACGTGCGGATAAACCGTTTCCGTTGTGCCGGTATGTCCGGTTTCAGGAGTTGAAGGCAAGGCCGTCAAGAGCCGATCTCCGGGGGAGATCGCTACGACGCTATGTCGTAGATGGGGTGTTTTGGGCTTGGCGGGGGTCCGGGTTACCAAGGATGAGCAAGCCCGACGCAGCGCACCGTTCGCGTCGGGTCCCGTACTTCCCGGAGGTTTTCCCCCGTATGTCGAAGCGCGTCATGAACCCCGCCACCCGTACCGCCGCCGTCGCCCTCGCCGCCGCGGGTCTGGGAGCGTCGCTGGTGGCCGGAGCAGGGTCCGCCTTCGCCGCCGAGGGCAAGGCCGTCGGCTCGATCGCCACGACCGCGTCCGCCGCCGTCGCGGCCCAGGCCCAGACCCAGGCCCAGGTGGCCGCCCAGGCGAAGGCCGTTGCCGCCAAGGCCGCCGCCGCGAAGACCGCGGCCGTGAAGGCCGCAGCGGTGAAGGCCGCGGCCGCGAAGAAGGCCGTCACGGCCAAGAAGGCCGCCTCCTGGGTCAAGCCGGTCAGCTCGTACTCCCTGAGCGCCAGCTTCAACCAGGGCGGCGCCATGTGGGCCCACAAGCACTCCGGCCAGGACTTCGCCGTCCCGGTCGGCACCCCGGTCAAGGCCGCGGGCGCGGGCACCGTCGTGAAGGCCGGCCCGAACGGCGGCGGCGACGGCCCCGCGTACGGCAACGCGATCGTCGTCAAGCACGCCAACGGCACGTACTCGCAGTACGCCCACCTGTCGAAGATCAAGGTCCACATCGGCCAGAAGGTCGCCGCCGGCCAGCAGATCGCCCTCTCGGGCAACACCGGCAACTCCTCCGGCCCGCACCTGCACTTCGAGATCCGTACGACCCCGAACTACGGCTCCGCCGTGAACCCGGCCGCCTTCCTGCGGTCCCACGGCGTCGGCATCTGACCGACCCCGCCTCAGTGGGCCGAGTAGGCCTGGCTGATCAGATCGAGGGCGACCTCCAGGACGGCTCCGTGCTTGTCCTCGGGGTCGCCCTCGACGTTCTGCATGAAGAACGTGCCCGCGTGCAGGGTGAAGATCGCGCTGACGCAGCGGACCCGGTCCGTCATCGGGAGGTCCGGCTCCTGGATGAGGTCGCTCAGCGTGAGCATCCGCTCCTTGAAGGTCAGGCCGACGCTGAGCTCGCGCACGGTGGCCTGGTTCTCCTGGATGAAGCGGAAGAGGGGTTCCGCCGCGCGCAGCGCCACCTGGTAGCGGCGCAGGACCTCCTGCTTGGTCTCCAGGGTGCGGGGCTGTCCCTCGGCCCAGGCGATCAGCTCGTCCATGGGTCGGGTCAGGTCCTCGAAGATCCCGATGAGGATGTCTTCCTTGGTCTTGAAGTGGTAGTAGAGCGCGGCTTTGGTGACGTCGAGGCGCTCGGCGATCTCGCGCAGCGAGGTCTTCTCGTAGCCCTGCTCGGCGAAGAGGTCGAGGGCCACGTCCTGGATGCGCTGGCGGGTGTTGCCTCGGGCCTGGGCCATGGTCTCTCGCTTCCACACTTACTTACTTGACGACCGGCTAGTTCCGCGTCTACCGTCCCCAGTGTAGTAACTAGCCGGGCGGCAAGTAAGGGAACGACATGGCGACGAACGAGACAGTCAAGGCAGCCGAGGAGGAGACACCACCTGCGCGCAGCGTCCGGGTCGTCCTGCTCGCCCTCATGATCGCGATGCTGCTCGCGATGCTCGACAACATGATCATCGGCACCGCGATGCCGACGATCGTCGGCGAGCTCGGCGGCCTGGAGCACCTCTCCTGGGTCGTCACCGCCTACACCCTGGCCACCGCCGCCTCCACCCCCCTCTGGGGCAAGGTCGGCGACATGTTCGGCCGCAAGGGCGTCTTCCTCACCTCGATCGTGATCTTCCTGATCGGCTCGGCGCTCAGCGGCATGGCCCAGGACATGGGCCAGCTCATCGGCTTCCGCACCATCCAGGGCCTCGGCGCCGGCGGCCTCATGGTCGGCGTCATGGCGATCATCGGCGACCTGATCCCGCCCCGCGAGCGCGGCAAGTACCAGGGCATGATGGCCGGTGTGATGGCCCTCGCCATGATCGGCGGACCGCTCGTCGGCGGCACCATCACCGACCACTGGGGCTGGCGCTGGTCCTTCTACATCAACCTGCCGCTCGGCATCGTCGCCCTCGCCATGGTGACCACCGTCCTGCACCTGCCCAAGAAGCAGCGCGCCACCGGCACCCGGATCGACTTCCTCGGCGCCGGGCTGCTGACCGCCGGCATCACCGCGATCGTCCTCGTCACCACCTGGGGCGGTACGGAGTACGCCTGGGGCTCGGCCACGATCGTCGGCCTCGCCGTCGGCGGAGCCGCCGCGCTCGCCGCGTTCCTCTTCGTCGAGACCCGGGCGAGCGACCCGATCATGCCGCTGCACATCTTCCGCAGCCGCAACTTCACCCTGATGTCCCTGATCGGCTTCATCACCGGCTTCGTGATGTTCGGCGCGGTCCTCTACCTGCCGATCTTCCAGCAGTCCGTCCAGGGCGCCTCCGCGACCAACTCCGGTCTGCTGCTCCTGCCGATGCTGCTGTCGATGATGGTGGTCTCGCTGGTCGTCGGCCGGGGCACCACCAGCACCGGCAAGTACAAGGTCTTCCCGATCGTCGGCGGGGCCCTCATGGTCGTCGGCCTCTTCCTGCTCTCCACGATGGACACCGGCACCTCGCGCCTGGTCTCCGGGGTCTGGATGGCCGTCCTCGGCGCCGGCATGGGCTTCCTCATGCAGATCACCATGCTGGTCGCCCAGAACAGCGTGGAGATGAAGGACATGGGCGCCGCCTCCTCCTCCACCACCCTGTTCCGGACGCTCGGCTCCTCCTTCGGCGTCGCGATCATGGGCGCGCTGTTCACCAGCCGCGTCCAGGACGAGATGGCGGCCCGCGGCGGATCCGGGCTGACCGAGCGGACCGCCCAGCTCGACGCGGCCAGCCTCGCCAAGCTGCCGGCGGCGCTCCGCGAGGCCTACCAGCACGCGGTCGCCACCGGCACCCACGGCGCCTTCCTGCTCGCCTCGGCCGTCGCCGTCCTCGGCTTCGCCCTCGCCTTCTTCGTCAAGGAGGTCACGCTCCGCGGCGCGGGCCCGGCGGCGGCGCCGAAGCCCGCGGCGGACGACGACAGCGCCAAGGTCGCCGAGACGGTCTGACCCTCCGGCACACGCGTACGGCAGTGGGGCAGGTCCTTCGAAGGACCTGCCCC